>JBDRFK010000001.1:0-18941 GCA_043818835.1 bacterium
AACAATACTATACTAAATTATTCTTACATTGGCAATATAAAACAACCTCGGTATGAGATTGTTTTATGTACAGCTTAAACTTAGTAAAAATTACTTTTTCTTTCTACGAGTAGTTTTCTTTTTTGCGGGTTTCTTAGCTACGGTTTTCTTTTTTGCGACTTTTTTCTTGGTTGTCTTTTTTTTAGGAGTAGCTTTTCTTTTTGCAGGCTTTTTCTTTGCAACTTTTCTTTTTGCAGGTTTCTTAGCTGTTTTCTTTTTTATTACTTTCTTTTTTCTCTTTAACATGTTTTTAATTTTATTTTTTAACATTTCAATAATATATTCTTTTTTTATTATCAAAAACAAACTCGACCTCCTGTTTGTTTTTATCTATATTTATATAAAAACTTTCTTACTAATTTAATTATAAAACTATTGTAAAGTTTTGTAACTGTGGATAACAAAAACTACGTAGTTAAACTTAACTACGTAGTTTTTTGAAAAATTTTTTTATTACTTAATACTTTATTTAGTTTAATTTATGGATTAGTCCCATTTGTTATTCTCGCAAAATCGGGAATCTATAATCTTCTAATTACCACTATATTCCCGCTGGAGTTTATTCTCGTAAAAACGGGAGTGGAATTGACAGAAAAAATGTATTTCGTAATTTAAAGTCATTTATCTTTCCTAAATCTTGCCAACGGATTAATTCGCATCATCTTCTTCAACGATCGCGCGCCACGCTTATACCTTGTCATCTGTTTATCTTTTAAAGATTTAATCTCCTTCGCCATTTCATCTTTGACCAAATCAATCGCCGCTGTCAAAGATTCTCCTGTCTCTTCGGCGCGTAAAATTTGTCCATTTAAATTCAAATTAACTTCCGCGCGAAAAATTTCCCCTCGCTTCTGACCGCGAGTAATCTTGCCAACCTCCACACGCGCCTCAACCAATTCTGGGTCAATCCTTTTAACAAATTTATTCAAACCACCAATCTTTGTTTCAATATTATGATAGATGCTCGGCGTAAGTTCTAAATTAGTACCTTTTATAATTATTTTCATAAGTTTTTTAAAAATTAAAATTCTAATCCCATAGCAGAAGCACAAATACGTCCTTGTTCCTGCCCTAGTCCTAATTGGGTTTTAATCACCTGCTCAAGTTCAGCACAAAGTTCAAAATCTTGGCCACCTGACATTAATTTATACTCATAAAGATTACTCGTTTTAGGATCTGTCGGCATACCATACGGAAAATAAAGATTAAACTGTTCCAATGCAGTTAATTGATTTAGATCATTTGGATAAATCTCGTTAGACAAATAATATTCCTCAAGCACAATTCGTACTTTGGCTATATCTCCTTTTCTTTTCGCGTCTCTCGCCTTCATCCTGGCTGGATTTAAACTAACCAAAACTATTGATGCCAAAATACCTCCAATTAAAACAAATGTGCCCAAAACACCTAACAGAATAAAGCTTGTTCCTTTTTTAGCATTTTCAAATACTTCTCCGCTTTTCAATTGCTTTAAATTTTCATAAATCAAATACATATACGTCAACACAAAAGGCGTCAACAGAATTGAAACAATTAAAGCAATTAAATCTTCAACTAAAGAAATTTTAAAAATACCGCCGATTAAGCCAAAGATGGAATAAATAACAAGACCAATAATGCTTACAACCGCAAATCTCAAAAATACTTTCCCCCAATAATCTTTTATCAATTGTTTGCTTCTGGAAAGAGCTTTCATTCCTTTTAAATCTTCTCCAATTAAAACATAAGCGCTTAAAGCAAACCAAATAGAAAAAATAATACCCGGAATTATTAAAAGCAAGAATCCACTTGCCACAATAAGACTGGTCAAAACGCTTATCCACCAAAAAGAAAATATTTTGCGCCATCCTTTAGCAAAAGAATCTTTAATTCCTATTTGCGCATCTCTTTCTTTAATAGCATAAAGCAAAGCCACTTGCGGCCAAGTTGCTAAAAAAATGATTACTATAAAAATAATCAACCAAATAGCTATCATCGCCAGAATTGTAGCTGAATTTTTATCTTTTAACAAAGAAGCAGCAAAAGGAAACCCAAGACTAAAAAGCATAATAACAACAGGAAATATAATTGATATGCCTACAAAAGTTTTAAATCTTTTTTTATAAATCTGCCAGCTTTCTTTTAACAAATCGCCAATGCCCCTTAAAGAACTTGGCTGTTGTAACTCGTTAGAAAGATTTGGTTGCTCTGAATTAGGATTTAGCACATCCTCAATAGCATTGTTATCCCAACCAGCCTCAAGAAGATTATTTCTTATTTGTTCATCTGATTGACCAGCCGCGCGAGCCTGATCAATATATTTAATAAGTTGTTGTTCAGGCATATTTTAATAGTTAATTTAATATTATCTAATTTTATAGTACCAAAATATCACTTTGTTGTCTATCAAATTCATATCCCCAACCCTTGACAAAATATGTAAGATATGATATACTGTCATCATAGAATAGTAATGAATTTTTAACAATTTAACCCAAATCCACAGGAGGATTTATGTACCGCAAGAGCTTAGTATTATTCGCAGTATTAGCAGTATTAACCGCAACCACAACATCAGTCTTCGCCAACAATGATTGTTTCTACGGAGTTAAAATGGTTGAAACTGAAGGACTCCGTACATGGGTCCAAAAAGCTTCAAAAGACAGCGGATGGCTAACTATCCCCACAAATGCATTGCCTCTACGAATTACTGCTCTAAATAGTAATTCTGGCGACTATTTTGTCGCTGAGATTAGAAAAAATATTTTCAATGATAGATGTGCTTTCATTGTTAGTAAATATGGTGAAAGCATTTCTGGATACGCTACTTTTGTCAGAACAGAAAATGAGTGTATAATACAACTCACAAACGGAAAAGTATTAACACTCAAAAAAGATAGAAACACAATATACGCAGGATTTCATTTTCACGAATAATCCTGCATCTGCAATAAATCCAAAGCCCCGACAAAATGTCGGGGCTTTAAACTTTACTATTTATAAAATAGATATTAATTCTGTTAGATCAATTTACCATTATCCCTAATTCCTCCCCCAATTCCACACCAAACTTATTCTTAACCTCTTTTTTAACTAAATCAATCAAATCTAAAACATCTTTTGCTTTGGCATTACCAATATTAACAATAAAATTACTATGCTTTTCAGAAATCATAGCGCCACCAATTTGTTTGCCTTTTAAATTACAATCTTCGATTAATTTAGCCGCTAATATTTTGTCATTGCGAGCAAAGCAAAGCAATCCCGCAGAATACGAAAGACTGCTTCGTCGCTCTATCTCTCGCGATAACAAATCAATATTTTTAAAAACACATCCTGCGGAAGGATATTCTAACGGATGTTTTTCTTTTCTTGTTTTCAAATTTTGATTAACGATTTTTTTAATCTCTTTTTTATCACCCTTTTGTAACTTAAATTCTACAGAGACAACAATATCATTATTATGTTTAAAAATAGAATCGCGGTATTTGAATTGGCAATTTTTAGCGCAATATTTTTTTTCTACGAGATTGCCACGCAATTTACTGACGCAAATCACTCGCAATGACAATAAATTGTCTGCAACACATCCACCAAAAGCGCCAGCATTGCCACGAACAGCGCCACCCACCGTTCCCGGAATACCCGCCGCCCACTCTAAACCAGTCAATCCGTTCTCTGTTGCAAAATTTACCAAGTCCATTAACTTTGTTCCCACGCTAACACCGATAACACAATTTTCAACCACAATCTTTTTATTATCCATTTTTATCACCACCCCGTCATACCCATCATCACCAACCAATACATTACTCCCCCCGCCCAAAACAAAATATGGCAATTTTTTATCGTCAACAAATTGCATCGCTCTAACCAAGTCCTCATCATTTTTAATAATTAAAAAATAGCGAGCAAACCCGCCAATTTTAAAAGTCGTATATTCCGCTAAAGAAACGTTTTTTAAAATCTGCATATAAATTTTTACTGAAACAAAATATGTGATCCTGTTTTATAAAAATCACGCTCAAAATTATTTGTTACATAAACCATATCCCAAAGATGACCGCTATTTGAAAATTGTTCTGCGGTCATATTCAACCAATGTTTTGTACCATCAGCATTAACTTCGTAAACTTTTTTGTCACCATCAGCGCGAATTAACCAAGCCTCCCGATATTGTTCTAATTCGCTTGGCTCAACATCAATTATGTCTTCCCAATTTAAATGTCCATACATATTAAAAATATCTTGATGCTGAATCCATCTCTTATATCCGTCTTTTATAATATACACTTTGTAATCACCTTTAGCGCGTAACAAACTTCCTTCGGAATAATCACCACTCTTGTATGAAAAACCATTTATCAATAACGCCTTATCGCCATTACTATCCACTATATTAATAGTAATTTTACCAGAATCTTGAGCTGGTGCTCTAAACTTAATCAGTTCATCATCAATAAACTCAAAATCAGTAATTACTGATTGTCCAAAATTTACTTTTTGAACATCTGCTAATTTGCTACCTTTGAGCGATACAAAATAACCACCAGCCACCGAACCACTTGAAGGTGTTACTTCGATAATTGACATATGAGATTCATTGACACTGGACGCCGTAAAGGTAAAAGCAGTCAACGATTCATTATCCCCAAAATTATCTTTCTTATATTTATTAAACGGAGCAATGACTACCGACTTATTCTGACTGGTAAATTCTGGGATATAAACAACACCGTTTTCATCTTCCAAAGACATAAATTGAACAGTGGTTTGATTATTTTTATCGGCAATAATATACGGCACATAAAATTCTGCCGATTCGCCAATGCCCTTAAATTCTAATTTCAAAGTATCTCTATCGGTTTCCATTTCTGTTCCTTGGCGAAATCTGTACCAACGCGGCGACCAATTTTTAGCCGCGCTACTACGTGAGACAATTAAATTTGGAAAACCGCTATAACTCGCTGAATAATCTGTATGCAATCGTTCATAAGTTAAGTTTTCGTCTTTGTAACAATATTGTCCATCAGCCACATCGCAATTATTTAAATAATTAGCCACTGTCCAATCCGCAAAAATATCCGTAAAATCTTCCTCATAATTCAAATCATCTAACGCCTGTTCAATACTCTCAATACCCACTTTATCATTCATCATCATTTTAGTAATAATTTGATCTCCGTAATGATCAACTAAATAATGAAGAAATAAAGTAGCCACACTATAATCAGCGGGGTTATTTTGCCATTCAGTCAAAGAGTCGGTTGGAAAATCCCAAAAAGAATCCACCCTATCTGCTAAATGACTACCGGCATATTTATCATTATATCCACACAAAGTGGTCGCATATTCAGAACGCGCCTCGTTCAACCAAATATCTTCATCTAAATTATAAAGAATTGTCTTTTGGTAAAAAGTAATTAAATGTTGAAATTCATGAGCTAAAAAAGCATTAACTCGTGGATCAAACATCGCCGATGTATTAATATAAACCATTTCACGCTCGTTAGATTTGGATAAAATATTCTTTGGATAATTATCATAAACACGAAAATAGCCACCAGCGTCATCAACCAATTGACTGATTAAAACTGTAATCTTCTCATCGTTATCTATGCCGGGACTCCATTCTGAACCAAAAACAGATCGTTCAATTGGATAAATAACATTATCAAATTCATAAGCTAAATCTTCAACTCTTGTCAAAAAAGAACTTTTTTGATTTTTTAGCGATTCCCAGTATTCATCTTCGATATAAAAATAAATACGATCACTGATTACTCGCAAACTAGCATCAACATTGCCACGACCAGAAATATCATAATGAGAATCTGTATAAAAATTGACTGTATCACCAACAGAAGCCGCCAATGCATTTCCAGCCACGCAAAAAGCCACCATCATCAATGGGATTAGCGCAAACATTCTGAAATTAAAACTACATTTCTTATTCATTGTCATTTCTATTTTCCATTGCTATTTTACTACAAATGTATTGATTTATCAAGTAAATGTGGTAGAATATTGTTATGCCAAATAGAAAAAAAATTGTGTTAATTATTGGTGATATACTATTCTTGTATCTCTCCCTTTTAGCGACTCTATTACTACGGTATGGAACAAATTTCAGTTCGGTTACTTGGCAACAACACCTTTGGCCATTCACCATTATTTACCTTATATGGCTCGTTGTATTTTATGTTGATGGATTATATGAACTGACACGAGCGCGCAACAATGTTCGTTTCTATTCCGCTTTATTCCAAACATTAATTATCAATACTGGTTTAGCAATCGCCTTCTTCTATTTTATACCATATTTCGGAATTGCGCCAAAAACTAATCTTTTCTTAAATCTTATAATTTTTGTGCTGTTGTTTTCCGTTTGGAGACAATTATATAATCATTCTTTAAAATCATCTACTTTAGCTAATAATGTTTTGATTATAGGCGAGAATAAAGAAATAGAGCAAATTAAAGAAATCGCTCGTCAAAACCCGCAATTAGGATATCAGATTATTCAACAAATCAGAGTTAGCGATATTCAAACTCCTTTTGATCTACTGGAAATCGCCTCGCAAAAAAATATTAAAACTATTGTTACGGCTATAAATCCGCACCAAAACAACCGGCTCGTTCGCAGTTTATATCAATGCCTGCCATTAAAAATCAGCTTCAGCGACCTACCATCTTTTTACGAGAGAATATTAGGCAAAATTCCTGTATCTAGTATCGGCGAAATGTGGTTCTTGGAAAACTTAACCGAAAGCCAAAAAAACTTTTATGAAGCCATTAAAAGATTATATGATATAATTGGCGCAATAATTTTTGGCTTAATAAGTTTGCCATTTTATCCTTTTATCTCTTTAGCCATAAAATTTGACAGTGCTGGACCAATATTTTACAAACAACGTCGCATCGGATTGGACGGACAAATTTTCAATGTTATTAAATTCAGATCAATGACACAAGACGCAGAGAAAGATGGTGTGAAATGGGCAAATCAACAGGATAATCGTGTTACTCGTATTGGTCGTTTTATGCGCAAAACAAGAATTGATGAATTGCCACAGGTTTGGAATATATTAATGGGACAAATGAGTCTTATTGGCCCACGACCAGAGAGGATTGAATTCGTCCAACAACTAGAAAATGAAATTCCATATTATCAAATCCGCCATATTGTTCGCCCAGGGTTAACTGGCTGGGCGCAAGTTAATTTTCACTATGGCGCTTCTGTTGAAGACAGTATTGAAAAACTGCAATACGAATTATATTATATTAAACACCGTTCTTTGATTTTAGACTTAAGTATTGTCTTAAAAACAATTAACATTGTTTTGAGAGGTAAGGGACGTTAAAAATATATGAACAATATATCCCAAAATGCAATAATCCTTCCGAATGTTAAATTAGGTAAAAATTGCATCATAGAAGATTTTTGCGTTATCGGCAAAACAGGTAAAAACAGCCAAAACAAAAAAACTATTATCGGCGATAATGCTCATATACGAACTGGAACAGTAATTTACGCTGGCATAAAAATCGGTAATAATTTTAGAACTGGCGATGGCGCTAAGATTTACGAAAATAATAAGTTTGGTAACAACGTAACCATCGGCAGCAATAGCATAATTTTAAATAACTGTAGTTTATCTGATAATATTTCTATTCATGCTCTTGTAGAACTGGCGGAGCACACAAAAATTAAAGAGAACAGTTGGATCGGCCCCGGCGTCAAAATGGCCAATATGATTCATCCTAAAAGATATAATTGTCAGGACAAAAAAGCCTGTGAAAAAAGAGGCGCGCCCAAAATCGGCAAAGAAGTTCGCATCGGCGCCAACGCCACCATCGGCGCTTTTGTGACAATTGGTGATAATGCCATTGTCGCTTCTGGCGCCAATGTTATTTCTAATATCGCCAAGCAAACAGTCGCAGTCGGCAACCCAGCAAAGAGTATTAAAAAAACAGACAAAATCGTCTGTCGGTATGATAAAAATAATTTTCCGTATAGAAAATAGAATTATCCTATAAAAAATTAACAGTCTATCATATTATGATAGACTGTTTTTTAATTCAAAATATATTTACAGATTATTGTTTAATAACTCCTCCGCAATTTGCATATGAGTAACAAATTTAATTCCCAATATATTAGCTGTATTAATAATTGCCTTATGAACTTTCCGTTCAGGATCATACTGCATCACAGCCCAAAGATGCAGACAGAGACATATATACATATCTTGTTGGATTGCTGTGCTTCTAACACAGGCATCATTGATTAATTGAGAATAATATTCTGCCGGTGTTTGTTCTAATTTTCGTCCAAGATATTTTTGCGATTTTTCTCCTGTAAAAATATCATCCTGCCACCCATGAGATGGCATTTCTACCAATGGTCTCTTGAAATTACGATACATATACGGCTGTTTATCCAATTCACTAATTATTACACCGTCCGAAGTACGACGTGATAATGACGAAGAATAGATAAAATCCAAATTAACTAACAAACTGATAAACAATGGCATATCGCTTAGATCTTGACCATAACCATACGGAAAACGAATCCCCGTAGGTCTAATACCGAAAAAACTTTCAATAATCGCACTTGCCCTCAAGATATCTAATCTAAATTGAGGCAAATCTAATGGTTTTTTTTTAACCCATTTACCAAGAAATCTAATTAAAACATGACTATATGTATGTTGTTGAATCTCGTTCAAACTGCTTTCAGGATTGATAATTTCCTGTTGAAATCTACCCTTATCATAACCGTTATCAAGTAAGGCTTGTAAATAATCGCCTAAAATAAAAAGTGTTCTTGGAATTTTATAACAGTCTAAAAGACTTAATAATCTACCCATGAAAGCAACCTGCTTACGCTGTATTTCCTTACCTTCTGATGTTCTCGCAATAGCTCCATAGGGTCGCTCTACATCATAACCCAAAGATAAAAATACTGCCATAATCCATTACCTCCTTATGTTAAATTATTTTTATTTAAAGAAACCAACTACAAATATATTATACACAAAATCACCAATTTGTAAATAAAAACACTGTAAAATAAACGGCTCATACCCCTACCCTAATCTGTACCCTGAGCCGTTTATTTCTTTATCCCTAACCTTAATAGGAACAGTGGTTTTAATCTTTTCATCCACCCAGAAAATGGCTTGATTTTGGTGTATTGTTTATAAGACACGCCTTGTGGATATAATTTTGTTACCGGCGCTTCGGCAACCTTATAATTCAAAAGTAAAACTTTCATTGATAAATAATATTCCATTGTCTCCTTTAACCAATCTTGATATAAATTTATTTTTGGGTCTTTCAAAATATTTGTTTTGTATGCCCGAAAACCATTAGACCCGTCTGTAATTTTTGCTCCATAAAATAAACGAATTAAAAATGAATATCCTCTGGTAAATAGAAAACGATGTATTGGCATCTTGCCATATTCTCCACCTTGTAAATATCTTGAACCTTGAACGTAATCAACATCATTTTCAATAATCGGCCTTAGTAATTTAGGAATCTCTTTGGGATTATCCTTGCCATTGCCCGCCATAACCACAACAATATCAAAATTATTTTTAATGGCATACTCCCAGCCACTACGAATAGCAAAGCCAATTCCTTGTCTTTGTGGATTATGCAAAATTGTAGCTCGCCCAACAGCCTCAATCGCTTGGCAAGTATTATCTTCTGATCCATCATTAACTACCAAAATTTCATCTACTACACCATCAGAAAACTTTGCCACCACATTGGCAGTTTTATCCCCCTCATTATACGCAGGCAATATAGCAATAATTTTTGTTTTATAAGACATAAATAAATTAAATTGTCATTTCGGGTGAAACGAGAAATCTCACACCTCGTTATTACCACAATAATAAGATTGCCACGTCGCTCCCGGAGTTTATCCCGTGCTTGAATGCGGGAGTCGCTCCTCGCAATGACAGAAAAGAGGGTTTTATTCTATAATAAACTACCTTCCCTCTTCTCCATAAAGCCGACCACATCTTTCATAGTCGTCACCCAAACATTATCCAAACTTGCAATCCATTTCAATAATTCTTCGTAATAATAAATTTTATTTGCCGCTAATTTTGGATGGTTGTTAATAACCATCACCCCACCAATATCAATCACTCTCTGGGTTAATTCCTTAATTACACCTAAACCTTCCTCATTGCTTAAATACAAATCGCGAAAAACTCGATCGTCTTGAATTGTTAATGGTACTTCCCAAATACCAATTCCAGGATAACGATACGGATAAAATATTTCCACCGCTTGCCCATAACAACTAACACTTTTCATAGAACTGTCATACTTAATACCCAATTCTTTTAAAACTTTTAACAAACGATAGGTTACCGAAAACGCCGGCGCGCGATAACCGCTAATCGGAAAATTCAATTTATCCATCGCCAAGGTTAATTCCCTTTTAATTCTTTCTTCTGGACGAATACCAATAGCAATATCGTGCGTATATCCATGTAAACCAACTTCAAAACCATTATTATCTAATTCTTTTAAAAAATTTGGGTCAATATAATATCCCCAATGAGTTAAAAAATTAAATCCACTTTTTAAACCATATTTTTTATTCAATTCGTAAATTTTATGACATTCTTTGTAATCTTCTATACTATCAACATCATGCGATAGACAAATCACCGCACGCTTTCCACACCAATCAATTGGCGGCAAATTTAATTTATTTCTCAATTCCTTATCAAGCGCCACAAAACGACATTGCGCAATTTCTACCAATTCTTTTCGCCTAAACTGCCGTATTTTTTTAATAGTATCTAAAATAGGGTAACGATTACTTTCTTTCAGGTATTTAACAATTTTATGAGTTAAACGACGAACATTACCCTCCATTGACGATACAATCTGACAATCCAAAATATTCTCGTAAAAATCATTCGGCAAATTAGAAAACACCTCGCCACAGTTTTTGACTTTATCTATCGATACCCCCAACCACAACGCTAAATTTTTCGAAACATAATCGTCTAAATTATTTGGATTCATATTTTTTTGCCTTATTGATTAAAGCCATTTCTTTAACATATGGAATTAAACCAAAAGAAACCGAAATAATATTGATAGTAAAAATTAACAATGAAAATAGTAATGCTATTTCCTTATTCAAACCAAACAAAACAAAGATATAGATAACCGCCGCTTCGCGCGTTCCCAATCCTGCCACTGAAATTGGTAAAATAGAGACAATCGCTATAGACACAGAAACAATCACAATATCCATAAAAGACAATTTTAATCCTAATGATAAAGCAATCACATATCTTGAATAAAAATAAAGTAACCAACTTAATATTAAATAAAAAATAAAATAGATAATATCTTTTTTGTCAGTACCTTTTATACCTTGCCATAATTTACCGAAAGTAAAACGGCTATAATTATTTAAATCAATTGGCACTACCTTTTGAATAATTTTACTAAAAATTTTATTAACCCAGCTTCGCTCGTCTATCAAAAGAAATATAAAAATAATACCAGTAAGTAGCATCACCCCGGTTATCACCACATAAACACCAATACTTTTCAAAAAAAACAAAGCAATCATCGCCGACAAAAATAATAAAACCATAACATCAACTGCTCGATCGATGATAATACTAAAAAGAGAACGAAAAGAATCACATCCCTTATCCTTTAAAAAATAAACTTTAATTACTTCTCCTAAACGACCTGGTGTAATAATACCAACAAAACTCCCAAGCCAACACAAACTAATACTATCTGCAATAGATACCTGTAATTTTAACGATGATAAAATAATCCTCCAACGAAAAGATCTTATAATAGTTTCTAAGATCATCAAACCAAAAGCAAAGAATAATAATGACAAATTAATATTTCTTAACTCGCCCGACAAAACTGAATAATCTATTTGAAATAAAATATAAATAAATATTAGTGGACCTAATATCTGTAAAAATGTTTTGATTGTTTTTTTATTCAACATATGCTTATTTTTTTTATAAGGTCCGCCATCAAGGTCGGACCTCAAGGTCCGACCTTGATGGCGGACCTCGGCAGATCTTACCCTACTTTTCTAATCTTAAGAATAACTTTGTTCCATTGTATAAATTTTTCAAATCAACCACACTATTAATACTGATTAATTTCTTCCAAATATATTTCAAACGCAAATAATACTGCCTATACGCTTTTTTCTGCCATTCCATAATCTTTTCTGCTGGCAACCCAGGCAAGTTTATTGGTGGCATATTATTAGAGACCAAAGTAAAATCCTTCCATTCTAAATCTGGGCGTAAATATCCGTTATCTTTCGCGATCTCATAAAATTCTGTACCATGATATGGACTGGCGATGAAAAACGCCATTGTATCAGTGTTTAATTTTTTTGCTAAAGCAATGCTCTGTTTAATGGTTTTTTCTGTTTCGCCAATGTTACCGAACATAAAATTGCCTGCAGATTTGATACCTACTCGATGAACAAGACTAACCGCTTCTTCCGCTTTTTCCAACGCCACACGCTTTTTCATTTTATCCAAAATCATCTGTGAACCCGACTCAAAACCAAACATAATTTTCTTGCAACCAGCGTTTCTCATTGCCTGTAGTGTTTCCATATCCAAATAATCTACACGACACATACACACCCACACAATGTCCAAATTCCTTTTATTAATCTCTTGGCAAAATTCTATCGTCCGCTTTTTATTGATAGTAAATAATTCATCATGAAAATTAAATTCACCAATACCATATTTATTCAGACATTCTTCAATTTCATCAACTACATTTTCAATACTTCTATAACGTACCTTTCTTTGCCACATAAAACTGGCCATACAATAAGTGCATTGATAACAACACCCACGCGAAGTAATCATATTGCCTGCTTTTCTATTGCTCATCTTTTTTGTTGGAGGCGGAAAATATATTTGCATTGGAAAAAGATCGCGCGCTGGAAAAGGCAAAACATCTAAATCCTTAATCAATTCTCTCTGTTGTGTTTGAATAATATCACCATTATTATTCTTAAAAACAATACCATCAATATTTTCTAAGGATAATTTTTTATCAAGAGCATTAATTAAATCTACAAAAGTAACTTCGCCCTCACCCAATACAGAAATATCAATATTTTTTTCTGCCGTCGTTTCTTTAGGCAAGGCTGTCGGATGAGGCCCGCCAAGCACAGTGATAATTTTCGGTGAAATCTTTTTAATAATTTCACAAACTTCTAAGACCTGTGCAAACGCTGGTGTTGGCGCGGTAATAGCCACCACATCCGGCGTAATTCTTTTAATTTCTTGTTCAATTTGATGATATGGCAAACTAAGCCCCTCGCAGTCTAAAACTGCCAATTCAATATCTGGCCTTCCTTGTCGCAAATATCCAGCCAAATAAGCCAAATTCAAAGGCAAGGCTTTGCCTCCGTGTCCTTCAAGACCGGCATATTCTGTAAATGGTGGGTTTAGAAATAGAACTTTCATTTTATTTAGTTAAATAACGTCTAATAAGCCAACAAAACTCTCTTAAAGACAATCTATGAGGCATAATTTTAAATATTAAACAATAAGGCCGCCATAATCCATAAACAAAACTATAAATAAAACCTAACTTCTTTCGTCTAATTAGAAAGTTAACATATTTTCTTAAAAACGGAAATCCAACCACAATAGCAAAAAGCTTACGCAAATTATCCCTCTCTCTCCTATTGGGAATTTCCAAAGGAGAAGTCACAAAAAACGAAGTCAGCTGATCAATATTCTCCTTGGCAAATTGATTATGTTTTAAAGCAATATTAAACACCTCTGTATGCGGATAAGGCTGAAGTAGAGAAGCGGTAGGATAATCTGGCTGGCACACTAAATTCAAATCTAATGTTTCTAAATCGTCAGACAAAATAGAAGTCGGATTAGCTAAAATATTTTCTGTTATAAAATTTATTTTGTATTTTTTTAACAATCTGGCGCAATTGACAATCTGCTCTTTAGTCATATTACGATGTAAAATTTCATTTCTTATTCTATCATTACCAGCCTCAATTGCAAAAGTCACACTAATACAATTTGCTTCCTTTAGTAAACTAATTACCTCCTCATCTACTAAGTTGGCTCGAATATTACACTTGAAAGGAATTTTAGGATATTTTGAAACAAACTCTCTCAACCATTGTTTATTCATATTAAAAGTATCATCCTCAAAATGAACCCTCTTCAAGTTATATTTATCGGCCACTTGTTCGATTTCTGTAATAACATTATCTACGCTACGGCGACGAAGATAATTTTGACCAGCATATTTCTTTTTCAATTGATGGTTGAAGCAATAACTACAATTATAGGGACAACCTCGAGCAGTAATAAAATTATGAATTTTAGACAATCTAACTTCTTTAAAATCTTTAAGTAACAATCTATCAGGAAATGATATTCTATCTAAATTTTGTTCCAAGTCTCTTAATGGATTCTTAAAAATTTTCCCTTCATCATTTTTGAACCAAAAGTTTTTTGTTTCAAACCATATCTGATTTTTATTAAAACGGTTTAATAAATCCACAAGTGCGCTTTCGCACTCGCCCAAAGCAACACAATCAATGCCATCCTCTTCAATCATTTCTGGAAAAAAAGTAGCGTGTGGTCCACCAAAAATAGCAAAAAATTTAAATTTTTTCTTAAGTTCTTTATTGAGATCAATATAATATCGATGAAAACCAGTTCTGACAGAATAAGCAATAATATCTGGTTTTACTTCTTTGATTTTTTTAAAAACATTTTCTCTTGATGACTCGCAAATAAAAACTTCGTGTCCATTATTTTTAAGGACTGATGATAAATATAGAATACCTAAGGGTACTCTATAAATAGTATGCTTATCTAAAAATTTATTGACAAATAGAATTTTCATTACTTTTCTTAAATTATAAAACTCATTTTCTGTCATTCCCGCGAAGGCGGGAATCCAGATTCTGGATTACCGCTTTCGCGGGAATGACAATCAAATCAGAATAATTTCTAAGTTTTAGAAAACAATCTTACTATCTCATTCCCAAAATTTTCAACCCTGCTTTAATCCGCTTTTGGAAATCATGCCATGAACGAATCTTCAAGACCTGCTTTAACATATATGACAGTCGTCCATAAAAATCTTTATAAAACTTTTCCAAAAATTTAAACAATTCTTCGCGCGACAAATCTTTCTCCCAATATTGTGTCACTACTCCATTTTCTGGATTTTCTGCAAATTCGCGCCAATAGTCTTTTTTGATAATATTATCATTCAATGCTTGTTCATATATCTTTGTCGCTGGATAAGGAGTCAAAATAGTAATATGCGCGTAATCTGGATTAATTTTTTTAGCAAATTTTATTGTAGCCAAAATATCTTCTTTGGTTTCTGTTGGCGCGCCAACCATAAAATACGCCAATGTTTCCAATCCTACTTTATTGGCAATTGCAAAAGCACACTCTATTTGCTCTAAATTAATTCCTTTATTTAAAACCTTTAATATTCTTTCTGTTCCCGCTTCCACACCAAAATGAATCCGCTGACACCCAGCGCTTTTTAATTTTCTTACAATTTCTTCATCCACAGTATCCACTCGCGCGCGAATATCCCATGTAAAATTCAGATCTCGCTTATTAATTTCGTTGCAAATATCAACCACTCTTTGACGATCAACTGTAAAGGTATCATCATAAATTAAAATTTCCTGAATCCCTAAAGACAAACATTTTTCCATTTCATCAACAACGCTCATCGCACCACGCGCGCGAAATTTCTTACCCAAATGCGGACGATCACAAAAAGCGCACTGAAAAGGACAACCGCGCGAAGTAAACATTGTCGTCACAATATGCCCACCACTTAAAATAGAATTATATTTCTCAATTGGCAAAAGCTCGCGATCAGGAATAGGCAAATCATCTAAATTTTCTATCAAATCGCTGATTGGATTGTTAATCAATCGTCCATTATAATTACAAACCAATCCAGAAATATCCGACAAATCACTACCATCTTCCAACGCATCTAATAAATTAGCAAAAGGAATTTCCCCTTCGCCTTTAATCACAAAATCCACGCCATCTAAATTTAATGTTTCTTCTGGATACAAATGCGCATGTGGCCCACCTAAAATAACTTTAATATTTTTATTTAATTCTTGCGCTGCGCTTTTAACAATTTTGACTGTTTTAATAACATCCGGCAAAGTAAAAGTCATTACAGTAATACCAACCACATCTGGTGCTACATTTTTAATCTTGTTTTTAAAATATTCGTTATACTGCAATTCCTCCACCTGCGCATCCAAACCAAAAACTTGATGGCTTGTATGCTCCTTTAAATAAGCCGCCAAATACAACAAACCAAGCGGTGGATTAAACCCCCGCTCGTCATCAATAAATGTTGGATTATCCGCGGTAATTTCATTCGCCCGTGGCGGATTGAGAAGTAAAACCTTCATAAGCAATATCTCTATACTGCCAAAAATCAGCAGAAATTACAAGAAATAAACGGCTCATATGAGCTGTTTATTTTTATTGCTTTTTTATCGTCCCTATTTCTTCTGTCATTCCCGCTTCTCCCTCTGTCATTCCCGCGAAGGCGGGAATCCATTTCCATTAAAATAAAATAGAGTCCTTGTGGAGTACTCTACGAGGACTCTATAAAAAATCTTTTAATCTCCCCTGTCACACGCATAACTTGCGCATCAGTCATCATCGGATGAATTGGCAAAGATAAAATTTCGTTACAATATTTTTCCGTTTTGGGTAATTTGTATTTTTTAATATTTTTCAAAACTGCCGGCTGTAAATGGCATGGCACTGGATAATGAACACCTGTAAAAATATTTTTTTGCTTTAAGTAATCTGCTAACTCATCTCTTTTCTCTGTGCGAATAACATACATATGATAAACCGACTGTCCATTTTCTTGTTCCACAGGCAAAATAATCGGCAAATCTTTTAATAACCTATTATACAATTTCGCAATTTGACATCGGCGTTTATTAAAATTGTTCAAATGTTTTAATTGCACCAAACCAACCGCCGCCTGCATTTCATTAGCGCGCATATTATATCCAACCAATTCATGAAGATACTTATCCCGCCGTCCATGGTCACGAAACATTTTTACTTTCTCCGCTAATTCCTCATCATCAGTCACCATAATTCCACCATCACCTAAAAAAGTCATGTTCTTGGATGGATAAAAACTAAAAAAGCCAGCTCTACCAAAAGAACCAACTCTTTGTTTATTGTATTTTGCACCATGCGCTTGGCAGGAATCCTCCAATAAAATTAAATTGTATTTATCAGCCAAATAATTAATCTTATCCAAATTACATGGATTACCATACAAATGCACAGTTATAATCGCTTTGGTTTTTTTTGTAATTTTCTTTTCTATTAAATCCGCGTCAAAATTATACGTATCATCAATATCTACAAAAACAGGTTTAGCGCCAACGTGAAAAATCGGCTCAATAGTTGGAAACGCAGTCAATGAAGTAACAATCACTTCATCGCCCTTGCCAACACCCAAAGCCATCAAAGTTAATTGCATCACTGAGGTAGCAGAATTTGATAACACACCAAACTTGCATCCAATAAATTTACTAAAAGCACCCTCAAATTCACGGCAATAATTATTTAAAATATACGAACCAGAGTTTACTACTTTGATAATATTCTGCTTAATTTCTTTGTCTATATAGGCTTGTGATAAATTAATTTTTTGGGACATATTTTCCTAATAATTTACTCTTTGGATTACTATCTAAAAACACTTCTTTACCAGTTTCAACTGATTTATAAATTGCATGAGTTAAATTCAAATCCTTTCTACCTATCTCGCCATCTACAAATGCTGGCTTATTATTTACTATTGCTTTTATAACATCACGAAGATACTGTTGATGACCAAAACCATAAACACTTGGAGGAGCAGTGCGATATTTATTTACTGCCTCATCATCAAGCACTCGTCTACGCTTGAATTGCCATATCTTCATCTCATTAACAGCAAAACCACCAATTTCTACCATTCCCTTTTCACCTAAAACGCTCACCGATCCCTCAACATCAGTCGGACGCGTAGCATTAGTCGCCTCTATTGTTCCTAAAGCGCCGTTTTTAAATTTAACTACTACCACCCCTGTGTCTTCTGCTTCAATATCTGCAAAAACATTAGCCGTCTTAGCAAAAACACTTTCAATATCACCAACTAACCATTCTAATAAATCCAAGTGATGACTAGCTTGACTGGCAAATACTCCACCATCCAATTTCCACGTTCCTCGCCACGCATCCATATCAAAATATTTTTGTTCACGACACCAACGCACACGAATCGTTCCCATAAAAATTTTACCAAAACGCCCCTGATCAATTGCCTCCTTTAATTTCATTACTGGATAATTATATCTATTCTGCATCACTACAAATAATCTGCTATTATTTTTTTTAGTTACTTTTAACATCTTATCCGCATCTTCAATTTTCAGAGCCATTGGCTTTTCGATTACAAAATGCTTACCGTATTTTGCTAAATCTACAACTGGCTTAGTATGATTACCGCCTTCTGTTAAAATGTTAAAAACATCAATTTCGGGATGTTTTTCGGCCATCTCATGATAATCAACATAAAAAGGCACATCATATGCCCTCCCTAATTTTTTAGCTTTTTCTGGTATAATGTCGCACACCGCGACTAATCCTGCTTCTTGGAGTTCATTCGCCAGAACTGGCGCATGTTTCCTTGTGGCAATCCTCCCACAACCAACAAGAGCAAAATTAAGTTTTTTATTTTTCATAGCTCTCTACTCCTTAATATTTAATTTTATATATTTATATCATACTCCCTCCATATTTTTTTTCAAG
>JBDRFK010000002.1:0-10648 GCA_043818835.1 bacterium
TTTTTACAAATATTTTAGGAAATAAACTTCTGGCTGTTCCGTTATGAACCGCGTGATCATTATCTTTTAAGGCGTTGATTAAAGCGTGGATAGCGGATTTTTCGTTTTTAACAGCGTAGCTAATTAAAAAAGCAACATCGGCTTTGTTTTGCCAGTTATGCGACGATTTAAGTATTTTTTGTAACCTATCAAAATATCTGTCGGCTAACAACATAAAATTTTCTTCTATTTTTCTTGTTTTTTGACTTTTGGTTCTATAATATCCAGTGTCAAAAGTTATTGGTTCTTTTGTGGACAGTTTTTGGTATTTTGTTAGGAGATTTTTTAATTCTTTCGGTATAGTTAAATCATCTTTTTTAAAATATAATTGCCAATTCAATTTATCATTTATAGAAACATCAATTAGTATTTCTTCTTTCTTGTAAACAGGATTTGGATAATAATGATAATAAGGAAAATCTATTTTATCAATCTTGAATTTTTTGACAGTTTCTTTTTTAAGCGAATTTAAAAATTCATCTAATTTATTTTTGTTGAAAGATATTTTTTTATGATTTAAGAAATTCTTTATTTCAGAAAGTTTTTCATCAGATATATTATTTTTATAGAAATCAGCAAAAGATATTTTCATATTACAGTGATTGTATAAGAAAATCAGCCACACTGTCAATTGATAGTGTGGCTTTGTTTAGCTAATAAGCAAATTAATTATTGCTTGGCTAATAGGCAATTGCGCGTTGTTTTCGTACCAAAGCTAATCGCCAAATGTTAAGGTGCTATACTGAAATGATACTATTTTTATGGTGAAATGTCAAATGATTTGTGTGTATCTACTCACCACCCCAAACAAACTTATCCCCAATGCTCTATTTTACCGACATTTTTTTGTCATTCTTTGGCTATTGCCTCATAATGACAAGAAAACAGGTTTAGAATGACAAAAGAATAAAATTAGTTTTGGGTGGTGAGTATATACAAGTTATTCACTTTTAGTTTTAGCAAAACTATTGTATTATTAAAATAATAATCGTCTCAATAAGGGCTAAACAATATATATTATGATTATGAAAACAAAAAACAAAATCTATCTATTTTTAAATATTCTTGTGGTGTTATGTCTTTGTGTATTGATTCCGGCGGCTGGAGCTGCGGAATTTCGCATAGCTAAACAAGAGGGGAATATCGTTGTTGCCAAGGATGATAATCCGCGCAATTTATATAGTGCCGGTAATATGATTAGCGTTGATGGCAATGTTGCCAAAGATATGGTAGCGGCTGGAAACATTTTGAATGTTAATGGCGATATCGGTGATGATTTATGGATGGCTGGCGGAACAGTGGTTGTGCAAGGTAATATTGGTGGCAGTTTAAGATTGGCTGGTGGGAATATAATGATCAATGGAATTGTAAAGGAAGATATATTGGTTGCCGGAGGCAATGTCACAATTTCTAATTTGGCAAAAATTGGTGGCGATATTTATGTAGCTGGTGGAGTAATTAATATTGATGCGCTGGTGGATGGTGATATTAATATTGTTGGTGGACGCGCGATGATTAACAATAAAGTTGGCGGAGATGTCTATGCTAAAATGGATGATGTCTTAGAATTAGGTAGTGGCGCTGTGATTGATGGTAATCTAACCTATAAGGCGCCTAAGGATTTAATTATGAAAGAGGGCGCGCAAATAAACGGTGAGGCTGAGTTTTCAAGAATTGCTAGTAAAAAGTGGGCTAAAAAAGATTTTGGCAAAATACTTATTGGATTTTTGACCATAAAGTTTTTGATTAAAATATTAAGTCTTGTTGTAACAGGATTGGTTTTGGTGCATATTTTTAGTAAAACAACTTCTCGGGTTGTTAAAAAATCTTTGAAAAACTTCTGGCCAAGTCTTGGAATTGGTTTTGCGGCTTTAGTTTTAACACCAGTTGTTTGTATTATTTTATTGGTTACAGTAATTGGGGCAAAATTAGCAATGGTATTAGGTGTTATTTATGCCTTAGTTATTATGTTGTCCGTATTCTTGGGTAGTATTGCTTTAGGCTCTTTATTGATGAAATTGATTACCAAGAAAGATAAGTATATTGTTGATTGGCAAGCGGTTGTTGTTGGCGCAGTTGTCTTTGCTGTTTTAAGATTAATTCCAATAATCGGTTGGTTGACTTATTTGGTTTTCGCGTTAATTGCTTTAGGTGTGTTATATAAAACTATTTATGAAAAAATGGTTGAACTTAAGCCGTTTAAGATTAAAGCAAAATAATAAAAAGACTATGGATAAAGAAACTAAAAAAGAATTTGAATTATTGGGACGAATGATAAAAAAAGGTTTTGATGATGTTGATAAGCGATTTATTGGAGTTGATAAGCGGTTTGACGGAGTTGATAAGCGGTTTGACAGAGTAGAGGCAAGATTGGATAATTTGGAAAACGGTCAAGAAGAAATTAAACTTAAGTTGGATAACACGGCTTATAGGTTTGAGTTGGAAGATTTAAAAAAACGTGTTAAAAAGACAGAATTAAAACTAAAGTTTAAATAGATAAAACAGATTATTTAAGCGCAGATAATCCTGAACTATGATTTGGGATTATCTTTTTGTAATATTTTGAGGTTTGTGTTATGATATATTTATAAAATTTAGACTAATTATATATGATGCAAACAAATATAAGTATCAATAAAAATAGCGTTACACAGTCTGTGATTTTGGCTGTGGCTACTTTTTCTTCAGCGCTTACGTGGACTGGATTAAGAGGCTTCTTGTTTGGTAATGCGGGCTGGATTATGCCTGTAATTGGGTTTTTTGTTGTCTCAATTGCCTTAAGTATTGGTTGGCTCTTAATGCGTTCTAAGACGATATTATTAACAAATTTAATAATTATACTCTTTGGCTTTTTAATGGTCTTTGGATTTAATATTGTTTATTTAAGCGCAGTTTTGATTGCCCTGATTCTTTTTTATTATGGTTCTAAAGAATCAATTGAAGAAAAAGATTTAAGGATTAAAATTAAGCCATCCAAAATTTTGAAAGCTGGATTGCCTGCATTTTTGACTGGGATAATAATATTAGTTTCTGCGACATACTATTTTTCCCCAAAATCGGCAACAGAGTTTGAAATACCACGACCTTTGTTCGATTCCATTATGAAAGCTATGCCCTTACCATCGTTTCAGGCAGATTTATTGTCTTTATTAAAGATTCCGGGATTAGAGAATGTTAATATTGACGAATTAGATTTGGATTTGGAAAATATTGATTTGAGTAGTGTGAAATCAATTTTAGGACAGGAATTAGGTGGGGGATTGAATTTAGACAATTTGCCTATTGATGATTTATCAAAATCATTGATGGGGTCGGAAGCGGAACAACAAGATGCGATTTATTTAATGGTCAGCAGTATTGTTAATGATTACACAACCAGATATGCAAATTATTTTGCGATTGGTATGGCTGTTGGTTTGTTTTTCTTGTTGAAAACGCTAAGTGTTTCGTTTATGTGGTTAGTTATATTTTTAGGTTGGTTGGTGTTTAAACTGTTAGTCTGTATGGGAGCAATAGCAATTCACGAAAAATCAGTTTTACAGGAGGTTATAGAGTTATAAATTATGGCAAAAGATTATTATGAGATTTTGGGCGTACAAAAGGGGGCGTCAGATGATGAAATTAAGAAATCTTATCGCAAGTTAGCTTTAAAATATCATCCCGATCGCGCGCCAGAAGATAAGAAAAAAGAATATGAAGATAAGTTTAAAGAAATAAGCCAAGCTTATGGTGTTCTTTCTGATAAAGATAAAAGAGCAAAGTATGATCAATTTGGCTCGGGGGCATTTGAGGGTGGACCAGGATTTTCTCAGCAGGATTACGGGTCTTTTTATGATGCTTTTGGTGGTAAAGATGCTTTTGAAGATTTAGATTTGGGTAATATCTTTGGTGAAATGTTTGGTTTTGGTGGTAGACGACAACGACAAGCGACACAGCATGGTCAGGATATTTCTATTGATTTAAGTATAACCTTAAAAGAAGCTTTTGATGGCGTTAATAAAGATATAGAAATTAGAAAAGCAGTAACTTGTTCCGAGTGCGGTGGTAAGGGTGGCTATAACTTGAAAAAATGTTCTACTTGTGGGGGAGTGGGTTATGAAAAAGTGCGACAACAAAGTATTTTCGGGGTTATTTTACAACAGCGAATTTGTTCTGCCTGTCATGGTCGTGGAGAAATACCAGAAAAAAAATGTTCAAAGTGTGGTGGTGACGGACGAATTTTAGAGTTGAGTAAAATATCTATCTCTGTTCCAGAAGGAATTGAAAACGGACAAACAATAAAGATGTCTGGACAAGGAGAAGCGGCTGCTTATGGTGGAGGAGCTGGGGATTTATTTGTACGAGTAAGAATTAAAATAGATAATCGGTTTGAACGAAAGGGAGATAATTTATACTATAATTTAGTTATCAACTTTGCGCAGGCGGCATTGGGTGATAAAATAGAAATACCAACATTGGTTCGTCCTGTTAAATTAAAAATTCCAGCTGGTATACAGCCTGGAGAAATGATAAAATTAAGAGGCAAGGGTATGTCGCGTTTATATCGTGGAGGATACGGGGATTTAATAATCAAAGTACAAGTTAGTGTTCCTAAGAAATTATCACGAGAACAAAAGAAACTAATTAAAGAATTGATATAAGATTAATGACCGCATTAGCTGCCATACAATCTGTTTTAGCCAATTTTCATATTGGCGTTGCTACGGGATGGGATATTTTTATAATCCTGATTTTTTTGATTGCAGTTTTTGTTTACGGTTTCTTCTTGGGACGCAATAGAATGATTATTCTATTGTTGAGTAGTTATTTTTCATGGGCAATTACTGAAACATTGCCATGGTTAAGAATAAGTTCTCTGTCTTGGCTTGGATTTAGCGGGGGGCCATCAGCGTCTTTCAAGATGTTGATATTTTTGGGTTTGATTTTAGTCTTTTACTTTTTAATCCCGCGTTCAATTTTAAGTTCAACATTGAGAATTCGCAAAAGAGGTGAAGCTTCGTGGCTTCAGCTCTTTTTGTTGAGTGTAGTGCAAATTGGTTTGATTGCTGCAGTTCTAATTTCATTCATGCCAAATGAAGTTGTGGCTGATTTTGCTCCGGTTATAAAAAAAATATTTATTGGTAGCGAAGCTCAATTTGTTTGGATGACTCTGCCAATTTTAGTAGTTGTTTTAATGCGTCGGCGCAAGAAAACAGAAGAATAATAAATAATATAAAATAAACAAAAAGAAAGGAGGTTTATGAACCTAAAAAAAATTTTAAAATATTCAATGATTTCAGTTGTCGGCTTATTCTTATGTTTAAGTTTGGTGGCAGTCGCAGCACCAAGCGAAAATGCTAGTAGCAACGTCGCTACTAAAAACAAAAATTTTATAGATACAATTCAAGAAACCATAGGGGACGCTGTGGAAGATATTCAGTATAATCTTTTTGGTGGTAATAATAAAATAGAAACTACAGAAACTGAAGAAGATAACAAGGAGAAAAACGATGAAGCAAAGGAAAAAGAAGCAAAAGAAGCAAAGGAAAAAGAACAGAAAAAAGAAGGTGAGGAAAATCAAGAGCAAATACAAGTAGAGAAGCATATTAAAATTAAAATAAATTCTCCAAAAACAGGCAAAGAACTACAAGAGCAAATTCGTATTGAAGGAGAAGCAACTGATGTAGAATATGTAGAATTATATTTAACACAACAAAATAATGGTCCAGAAATGTTTATTGGTGAAGCTAAAGTTGAAAGTGAAAAATGGGAATTTGATTGGGATAGTACAAAAATGCCTAATGGCGAATATTATATCATAGTTAAAGACGGAAGTACGAACACAAAGAATGATGATCAAGTTAAATTAAAAATAAAAAATGCGATAGATGAAATAGGGGAAACAACAACGCCATCACAAAATCAACGAGCACAGGTATTGGAAGAAGTTGCCAGGAGAATTAAAGAGGGAAATGTAAAGATTGATTTAGAAGCTAATAAATTAACTGATGAGGGAGAAAAGATAATAGAACAAACAATTACAGAAGAGATTCTTGATTTTGTTGAAGAAATTGAAGAGATTTCTATGGAAATCGAGAAAGAAGCAAAAGAGATTATAGAAAAAAAAGAAATTAAAGAACGAGCTAAAGAAATTAAGGAAATTGCTAAAGAACAAGGCAAGGAAAAAGCCTTGGAAAGAGCGCAGGAGATTGTTGATTTGTACAAAACAGATAAAGAAGCTCTAATTGAGAGAATTAAAATTGCCACGCAACAAGGTGAAGATGTTGGTGTTTTTTTTGAAGAAGAAAATGTAGAAATAAGTGATAAAATTGGAAAAGAGGTATTAAAACAAGAATCAAAACAAATTGTCGAGCAGATTCAAGAGATGGTTAGGATTTTAGAACAAAAAAAATTTGAAGGATCTGTGCCAAGTATTGATGTGGTATTAGACAGTGACGGAGATGGTGTTAGTGATTTAACAGAAGCAATCTATGGTACAGATATCAATAATCCAGACAGTGACGGAGATGGATATTTAGATGGTGTTGAGATTCAAAATGCTTATGATCCATTAAATGCTGAAGCATCTGAAAAGATAACTTTTGAAGAACCAAAGACAACTGGCGAAGTAATGGCTGATATTTATGAGGTTACTGAGGTGGATAATGAAAGTGTGGATAATGTTGTTACTAAAATTGAACAACAGCGTCCTGTGTTTAAGGGTCGTGGTTTGCCAAATAGTTTTGTGACATTATACATCTATAGTTCATTGCCTGTAGTTGTGACTACAAAAACTGATGCTAATGGTAATTGGTCATATGTTTTATCAAAGCC
Organism: bacterium; assembly: GCA_043818835.1. Lineage (GTDB taxonomy): Bacteria > Patescibacteriota > Minisyncoccia > Portnoybacterales > UBA2143 > JBDRFK01. The sequence continues at coordinate 6,853 of JBDRFK010000002.1, forward strand.
ACTAGAAACTGGCGAGCATGAAGTTTATGTAGCAATAACCGATAATACTGGTAAGATTGTAGCAAAAAGTGAACCAAAACCATTCTTTGTGTTCGAGGCTAGAGTTGTAAGCGCGATAGAATTTGAAGAATCAGTCGCTATCGAAAAAGCAGTTGATGCGCAGGAAGCTACTGATGTAATGTTACGTCCGTATGCATATGTCACAATTTTGGTGGTACTAATTGGATTGATAATTTCGATTATTGTTGTAATTCGTAAAGGCAAAGAAACAGATAAAAATATTATAAAGGAAATCAAGAAATAATGAATTTAGATCGTTTTAAGGATTTTATCAAACAAAATTATCAAATTGTTTATTCTCTATTGTTGATTATTGTGATTCCGTTGGCCTTGTTTTATCATACATTTACTGTGGTTAATGATATGCAAAGCAATATGGATGTGGAATTACAAAGCAAGGCTCTTTTGATAGAGAATGTTATAGAAACGGCGGTTGCAGATAATCTGGAGCCGTCTTTGTTGCAGAAAAAAATTGATCGTATTGCTGAAGAAAATATAGAGATACAATCCTTAAAGATTGCTGTTCCAGATAATGATGTTTTCAAAATTATTGCTGCTAAAAACAAAGATGAAATTGGGCAAACAATACAAGAAACACAGAATATTCTTGCGTGGCATGAAGATTCTGCATTTGCTCACTTGACAATAGAAAATTCAAATAGGTTTTGGGAAGTAACAAAAGCAATTAGAAGTTATGATAATGATAGACAAGGATTGATTATTATCCGTCTGGCATTGGCGAATATTGATGCTTTAACTTTAAAAACCATTAAACAAGCATATTTATTGTTAATTGCTATTGTAATTATTATCTTACTTTTGGTGATAAACAATACAAAGCTTTTTCAGCAGGCTAATCTGTATTACAAACTACGTGAAGTGGATAGAATGAAAGATGAGTTTATTTCTATGGTTTCGCATGAACTGCGAACGCCAATTACCGCAATTCGGGGGTATCTTTCCTTTATTTTTGATGATCATAAGCGAACAATAGACGATATTACTAAAAAAGATTTAGAGAATGTTCGTTTATCATCAGACTTACTTGGTTTATTGGTAGATGATATTTTAGAAGTAACACGTATCGAACAAGGTAAGGTAAAATTATCTTTGGCGCCAACCGATATTATTGTAATTATTAACGAAGTTATAAATGAATTAAAAATAAAGGCACAAGAGAAAAATTTAGAAATAGTTTACGAAAAAACAGATGTATTACCAAAATCATATGTAGATAAAATGCGATTAAAACAAATTATGATAAATTTGATTGGTAACGCTATAAAATATACACCACAAGGCAAAATAACCATCAACAGTATTTTGGATGAAAAAGAAGGGAAAATAAAAATTAAGGTTGCTGATACTGGATTAGGAATGAGCGCTAAAGCGCGTGAACAACTTTTTCAGAAATTCTATCGTATTAAAAATAGAGAAACTGATGATATTATTGGTACTGGTCTGGGATTATGGATTACAAAAAATTTAACCGAAATGATGAATGGGGAGATTTATGTTGATAGTATAGAAGGAACAGGATCTGTCTTTACTGTTTTATTGCCAATCGTTAAGGAATCTCGTTATCTTGATAGTAAAGCCTCAAAGATCTCGTAAGATAGACAACAAAATATTTTTCTACAGTATTCTATATTATAATATAGAATACTTGATTTTATTTGTGAAAATAGTTAGAATAGGCTTAATCCATATGGGGGTATAGCTCAGTGGTAGAGCAGTAGGCTTTTAACCTATTGATGGGGGTTCGATTCCCTCTACCCTCACATTTTACAAAATAGCCACGTTGTGGCTGTTTTGTTTGGTTATTCTTTTGTATAATAAAATTATGATATTGTCTAAAATTCGTCAGGAATTGAAACAGAATATTGATAAGAAATATAAACAAACATCTTACAGTTTTTTCAAAGAAAAAATTATGCTTTATGGTGTACGAGCTCCTATTGTTAGAAAGATATCTAAAAAATATTTTCTAGATATTAAGGATTTAGATAAAAAAGAAATTTGGAATTTATGTGAAGAGTTGTTGAAATCAGGATATAATGAAGAAAAAACAGTTGCTTTTGATTGGGCTTATCGTTTAGAAAAACAATATACTAAATCTGATTTTAAGATATTTGAGAGATGGCTTAAAGAATATGTTTCTAATTGGGGCGATTGTGATGATTTTTGCACTCATGCTTTTGGAAAACTAATTTTTCTATTCCCAGAATTTTTGGTAAAATTACCTGTCTGGGCAAAAAATAAAAACGTATGGGTACGTAGAGCATCGGCAGTAATCTTAATTTATCCTAATAGAAAAGATAAATATATTGACGAATCATTTCAAATTGCTGATATTTTGCTAAAAGATAAAGAAGATTTAGTGCAAAAAGGATATGGTTGGTTGCTAAAAGAAATTAGCAACAAAGATAAAAAAATAGTTTTTGATTACGTAATGAAAAATAAAACGCAGATGTTAAGAACTGCTTTGCGATATGCTATTGAAAAATTACCATCGAATTTAAAGAAACAGGCAATGTTAAAATAGAACAACAATGATTAATAGAGCCCAGATTATAAAATCTATCAAAAAGACAATTCAGTTACTAAAAACTGCAATGCCAATTATGATCGGCATCCTATTGTTAATTAGTTTATTGAATGTAAGGCTACAGGAATATTATACAAAAGTATTCACTGGTAACGTTTTTTTAGATCCGCTTATTGGTGCTGGAGTAGGGGGAATCTCTTTTGGTATTCCTTTAACAAGTTATATTATTGGTGGCGAACTTTTAAAACAAGGGATAAGTTTATTAGCGGTAACAGCTTTTATAATGGCGTGGACAACTGTCGGAGTGGCTATGTTACCATTAGAAGCATCGTTTTTAGGAAAGAGATTTGCAATCATTAGAAATATTATTAACTTCGTATTTTCAATTTTAATTGCAATATTGTTAATCTATACCTTAAAAATATTTTAATGATTAATTTGAAAAATAAAATATATAAAATCAGTGGTGGAATAAAATTCTTGATTATTGTCTCGATTATATATCTAATAGTGGCTATATTTAATATAAGCTTGATAAAAGATTCTCTTATAGAATTTTGGAGTATGTTTTATAAAATTATTCCAATATTGTTAATAGCTATGATTGCTATGGCGATAATAGATTTATATTTTACACCCGAAAGATTGCAAAAATATTTTGGATGCAATTCTGGTATACGTGGGTGGATTTATGCAATTATGTTGGGAATATTAATTTCTGGACCGCCATATATTTTATATCCAATGTTGGGCGAACTTAAAAAACATGGAATGAAAGATTCTTTGCTATCTGTTTTTTTGTATAATCGTAATGTTAAACTGCAGTTTCTACCGGTAATGGTCTTTTACTTTGGTTTTGTTTATACATTATTAATATCAATATATATTATTATTTTTTCAATAATAGGGGGATTAATAATTAAGCGATTAACAAAATAGCGTGTTGTCTTCATAAGTTCACAAACATATTAGACTCTTTAGATATTTAACTATGAATGCATATTCATTGTAAATATACAAACATTAAAGGGTTTATCAATCTATACAAATATGGTTTAAGATATTCGTATATGATTACAGATAAAGCAAAAGACAAGGTCAAAATACTATCATTCCGGGAAAAGCACGGCATAGAAGCAACATTAGACGCTTTTTCAGTCAAAAGATTAACATTATTCTCGTGGAAGA
>JBDRFK010000003.1:0-22965 GCA_043818835.1 bacterium
CACTTGGGGCATTCAAAGTGTTCTCCATTAATATACCCGTGTTGTGGACAAATTGAAAACGTCGGCGTTAAGCTGATATACGGTAAATGAAATTTATTAAAAACCTTTCTAACCAAATCCTTGGCCGTTTGAATATCATCAACTTTTTCACCTAAATATAGGTGGCTTACAGTACCTCCTGTATATTTACATTGTAAATTTACATTGTAAATCATCTTGCAGTTTTAAAGCTTCAAAAATATCATCTGTGTAATTAGCCGGCAATTGTGTGCTATTGGTATAATATGGAACTTTCTTTGAACCAGCAGTAACAATGTCCGGAAATTGCTGTTTGTCTCTTAGCGCCAAGCGGTATGCTGTGCCTTCAGCTGGCGTCGCTTCCAAATTATATAAATTATCTGTGTCTTCTTGGTATTTTTTTAATCTATCACGCATAAAATCCATAATTTCCAATGCTAATGTTTTACCAGAACGCGTACCAACATCCTTATTAACAAAATTCAAAAGTAATTCATTCATTCCCACAATGCCAATAGTAGAAAAATGATTGCCATAATATTTTCCACGAATCTTATAAACCCCTGATAACCAATATTTTGAATATGGATAAAGTCCTTTTTGAATAAAGGATTCCAATGCCTTTCTTTTAATCTCTAAACTTTCTTTTGCTAAATCCATTACTTTCCCTAACTGATTAAACAGATCTTTTTTCGTCTTTGCTGTATAACCCAATCGTGGTAAATTAATCGTTACCACGCCAACACTACCCGTCAAAGGATTAGACCCAAATAATCCGCCACCACGTTTGTGTAATTCTTTATTAGACAATCTTAAACGACAACACATAGAACGCACATCCTCTGGGCTCATATCGGATTGAATAAAATTAGCAAAATAATTAGTCCCATAAGTCGCTGTTGCTTTCCAGAGTAAATCTAAATTAGAATCATCCCACGGAAAATCCTTAGTAATATTAATTGTTGGGATAGGAAATGTAAAAACACGTTCATTAGCATCACCCTCAAGCATCACTTCGTAAAATGCCTTATTAAGCATATTCATCTCTTCTTGAAAATCACCATAATTATCATCTTGTGGTTGCCCGCCAATAATCACTGGCTGATTAGCCAACGCCGCATGCGGTTTAATATCAAGAGTAATATTTTCAAAAGGCGTCTGAAAACCAACACGTGTTGGAATACTACAATTAAATAAAAACTCTTGCATTGACTGCTTAACTTGATTGTAATTTAATCGATCATAACGAATGAACGGAGCTAACAAAGTATCAAAAGAACTAAAAGCAACCGCTCCCGCGCACTCGCCCTGAAGCGTATAGAAAAAATTAACAATTTGTCCTAAAGCCGCCTGAAAATGTTTTGGCGGAGCCGATTCTATTTTACCCGGCACACCACCAAAACCTTTTAACAACAAATCAAATAAATCCCAACCCATACAATAACAAGCCAAAGAATCTAAATCATGAATATGCATATCTCCATCTTCCACCGCTTCACGAATCTCTTTAGGATAAATTTTATTCAACCAATATTTTTTACTAACCGCAGAAACAGTATAATGATTAAGCCCTTGAAGAGAATAAGCCATGTTAGCGTTTTCTTTCACTTGCCAATCAAGCTCTTGGATATATTTATCAACCATATCCACTGCTTCATCAAACGCTGAGACCGACTCTCTCATACGGCGATGCTGTTCGCGATATAAAATATATGCTTTCGCTGCCTCCGCAAATCCCTCCAATATCAAAGCTTCTTCTACAATATCTTGAACATCTTCAATTTTAGGAATTTCACCTTTTTTAAAACGACGATTTAGTAAAGTAATTACCTGATCTGATAATTCTTCTGCTTGCTTTTTACCATTCTTGCCATTAACAGCAGTCAACGCATTAAAAACAACTTTGGTAATTTTTTCCTGATCGAAATCAACAATTCGACCGTCACGTTTTTGAATCTTAATTATTTTTATTTTTTGGGACATAAAAAACTTCTCCTCATCTCCCCTCGTCATCCTCCGGCTTCCTGTTCACAATGCTATAGATATAGCGTTGCAAGCGGGAGGTCTGAGAATAACACGATGTGGTAATTTAAGGTTATATACCATCCATTTTACTCTAATCAAAAACAGCGGTCAAATAATCGCTGTTTTAAATATTCCCTCGCGCATTCTGCGCGGAGGAATATCAATTTAATTTCTCCTTTCTAATTCTCTTCAGGATCAGTTTTGCATTCTTCATTATCAGTAATAATACCAAGTTTATCAGAACCAATTGTTAATGCTTCAATGGCATTTCCCAACTTCGTTCCGCCAACCAATACACTTAGAGCCTTCATGCCACCAGCTTCAGTCAAGAAGCCAAGTGACCCACTAACAGTTGGTAAATTCTTTGCCAAAGCAATCAATACCTGTTTATCGCCAAGACCTTCAATAGCTTTGATAAGATCTGGCTGAATAGCACTAATCTGTTTAACAATATAACCACATATCTATAAAAGGAGTTAAGATCATGGAAAAATTTTTACAGAGAATTGCCGGTGCGATAAATAGACCAGATGTAGTAGATAATGACGATTTAGAAGAAGCAATAAAGGAGAATATTGGTAGTAATCTTATAGATGACATTGTCAAAAAATTACTCCGAATAATAATCTTATTTCATCTTCCTTCTAATAAACGCTGGGATATCCCATTCATCTTTATCGTCTTCAACATCCTCATCTGCAATAGCAATGACTGGCTTTTGTTTTTCAACTTCAGACGCTTTTTTAATATTATCAACTAATTTATCTTCTTTTTTGATATCAGCATTATTAGTATTTGATATTGAAGAAGATCCCATCTGCATAGACGGTCTTAATGGCATAGCTGACGAATTAGACATATGAGAAATAGGAGCAATATCTTGAACTTTAGTTTCAAGATTTACTGGCGTCAATACTTTTTCTTCATCAAAACCAGTCGCAATAACCGTAATTTTGATTTCGCCTTTCTTAGCTTTGTCGTCAATAACAGCTCCGAAAATAACTTTAGCATCAGTATCAATAGACTCTGTTATAACCTTGGCCGCCTCGTTTATTTCTGTCATCGCCAAGTCCGAACCGCCACTAATATTAAACAACACTCCTTTAGCGCCATCAATAGAAACTTCTAATAATGGAGAGTTAACTGCCATCTTTGCTGCTTCAGCAGCCCTGTCTTCACCCGATGCCTTACCAATACCTACTAATGCAGAACCAGCGTTCTGCATTATTGCTTTAATATCCGCAAAGTCAACGTTAACAATACCAGGAATAGTAACCAAATCAGAAATACCCTGCACCGCTTGACGCAAAACATCATCAACTACCGAAAAAGCGTTGACTAAAGATGTCTTTCTATCAATTATTGCAAGTAATTTATCGTTTGGAATTGTGATTAAAGTATCAACTCTCTCTCTAAGCTGTTCAAGACCGCTTTCTGCTAATCGTGAACGTTGATGCCCTTCAAATGTAAACGGCTTTGTCACTACCGCCACAGTTAAAGCCCCAGAATCCTTAGCTGCCTCCGCAACAATTGAACTGGCGCCCGTGCCTGTACCACCTCCCATACCACAAGTCACAAAAACCATATCTGCTCCTTTTACAACTTCATGAATTTCGTCACGATTTTCTTCGGCCGCTTGACGACCAACTTCCGGATTCATTCCCGCACCCAATCCTTTAGTTAAATTCTTGCCAATATGTAATCTCTCTGGCGCACCAACATGATGTAAATCTTGCGCATCAGTGTTAATAGCCACAAAGTCAACACCGTGAATTTTGCACGCTATCATCCTTTTAAGCGCGTTGCCTCCTGCCCCTCCAACACCAACAACCTTAATTTTAGCGAATGTTTCTAATTCTGGTTTTACTTGAGCCATATTTTTAAAAGGTGTATCCCAACGCTTGGTTTCGACTATACCGAACCTTGCTTGGAAAATGATTAAACTTATAAGTAAATCAAATTTTTAATCTAACTTGCTTATAGGTTTAATAAGGTCACTACCTGCTTTTTATCACATTTAATCTCTTCTTGCAAGGCTTATGGTAAAAACTTTTTCAACCATTCTTTAACTTTACCCACCATTGGTAATAAGGAAATACGTGGTAATGATATTTTGTATCCCGAATCTTGATCTTGATTATGTTTATCAATACTCCACAAAATCAACCCCACAGCCGTCGCAAAAGATGGATCATCAATATCATCTATAGGACCATCTAATTCTAATGGAAAACCAACCTGCACAGGTAATTTTAATTCAGCTTTAGCCAAGTCAACCAACCCCGGAACTTTAGCGCCACCACCTAACAAAACCACCCCAGCAGGCAATAGTCCTTGACGATCAACTTTTTTCAACTCCTTATTAACCAATTCCATAATTTCGCTCAAACGAGCCTCTATTATTCCCACCACCTCCGAACGCGCGACAATTCCTGTCTCGCCATTAGACCCTAACTTAGCCAAATCAACAATGTCTTTCTTATTAATTTCTGATACTAACGCCGAACCATATTCTAATTTAATTTTTTCTGCCAAATCAATATCACTTCTTAGTCCGATAGCAATGTCTTTGGTAATATGAGCTGATCCAACTGGTAAAACACAACTATGAATAATATCACCCTCTTCAAATATTGTTAAGCCGGCCGTACCACCACCCAAATCCAAAGCCAAAACACCCAATTCTTTCTGTCTCTTGCTCAAAGATGAGCAACTTGCCGCCAAAGGAGCCAAGACCATGCCTTCTATCTCAATACCCGCCTCGTTAATACATTTTGTAAGATTTTTAATAAACGGTGTAGCTCCTTCAATAATAAGCGCATCAACCTCCAAACGCACTCCATTCATTCCAATAGGATCTTTTATCCCACTTTGACTGTCAACTGAAAAACCACGAGGAATGACATGAATTATTTCACGATTAGGAGCAATTGAAATTGCCGAAGCAGCGCTAATCGCCCGAGAAACATCTTCCCGAGAAACTTCTCCATCGGCGCGCGAGACTGCTACGACTCCCTTACTCACTCTGGTCTCAATATGATTACCACCCAAACTGACGTAAGCCTTTTCAATAGGCACTCCGCTACTTCGTTCTGCTTCTTGAATAGATTCTGAAATACTTTTAATAGTATCTTCAATATCAACAACTATTCCTTTTCGTAATCCGAATGAAGGAGCTTTTCCAACACCAATAAGTTGTGGCTTTGTGTCATCAGCTTTAATCTTGGCGACTATTGTGCGTATGTAGCACGTACCAACATCCAAACCAACGACAATATTTTCTTTTGACATATGCCTCCTATTGTTTTCAGTTAAAATTTAAAAACTAAATTAACATTAAAATCAAATTTTTAACAATATTTTCTTTTCCATCTCTCGCATATCTTCCGCATCTTTTTCATCCGCCTCATGATCATATCTTAATAAATGCAAAATTCCATGAATCAACAAAAATGCGATTTCTTTTTCTAATGGGTGATTTGCTTCCTTGGCCTGTTTCTTTGCTCTTGAATAACAAATAACTATTTCTCCTAAACGACATATCCCATCTGGCGCTTCCACAAATCCCTGCTTAGAAATTCTTTCCTTTTTAGGTGCCGTAACATTAACCAAATAATCCATAACCGATTTATCGCCAAAAGACAACACATCAGTTACACGATTTTTACCGCGATACAATTTGTTTAATTTACGCATTCTATCATCACCAACGATTGCCAAGCTTATCTCTACTTTACACTTTTTTGACAAATTTGAAAACTCCCCGCTATTAAAAGCCGTTTCCAAAGACAATTCAGCAATCTTCTTCAAAAAATCATCATCTATCTTATTGGTAGTAAAATTATGAATTTCAAGCATTGGAGTTTAATTACTAAGTTCATCTTCAACAATTTTATTAACCAAATTGCCATCCGCCTTACCCTTAAATTGAGGCATTAAAGCGCCCATTAACTTACCTTTTTCTTGTAAACTATCAATCTTAAGTTCTGTAAGTTTATCTTTAATAATTTTACGAATTTCTTCTTCGCCCATTTGCTCTGGAAGATATTTACTCAAAATTTCCAATTCTTTTTTTTCCTGATCGGCTAAATCTGAACGATTTCCTTTTTCGTATTGTTCAATAGAATCCTTTCTTTTTTTAGCTTCGCTGTTAATAACCTCTATTACTTCCTCATCAGACAATTGGCTTTCTTTTTCCAGCGCTTCATCTTCCTTACCTTCTTTAACTAACTTGCCACGTTTTTCTTTTTCTTTGTTTAATATAGCCGCAGAAAGCATACGCAAAACAGACACCTTTAATGCATCTTTTTCAATCATCGCGTTTTTAGTATTGTCTTTAATAGTTTGTTTAAGACTCATTATCTTTTTCTAAATCTTGGTTCTTCTTCTAAAAGACCCATTTTTCTTAATTTATCTTTTTCTTTAGAAACACGTTGCCTGTAAAGCGCGCTATTTCTTCTTTCAGATTTAATTTTTTCTTTTTCCATAAATCTGGCTTTACGTGCCCGAACCAAAACACCGCTTTGCTGCATTCTGCGAGTAAAGCGTCTTAATAAGCTGCGAGTATTTTCTTTTTCTCTTTTTTTAACTTCTATAGGCACACAAATCACCTCCCTTCAAATTATATAAACTAGTCTAATTGTTTTTCTTTATCAATTAGCTTAATTACTTCTTCAACCAATTTTTTAGGATCAGACTCATAAACAATCTTCCCCGATCCACGATGCGATTTTTCGACAATATCTTTAATCATATCAGCCGCGCCACCACTTTCTATTAAAATACCAATTGGTTTTTTATCTTCAAAAGCAATGGTAAACTCATTAAGCGTTCCAATTCTTCCACAGGCAACTATGACCGCATCCGAAGAACGCGTTAACAGCAAGTTACGACCAGAATATTCAAAACCAGTATAGATTACCAAATCATGATAATCAGTCGGTAAACGATATTTTTTTAAATGAGAACGTTCCGAAGATGCTGGTGAAAGACCAATAACAATTCCACCGGCTTCTTTAGCGCCAATAGCCGCCCAAAAAGGCATGCCACTTGTCGCTCCCGTTACTAATACAGCATTGTGTTCGGCTATCTGCCGACCAACCTCTTTGATATTTTCCAAAGCCCCCTCAGCGCAATGCCCAGTTTCTGCCGCGCCCGAAACACATATTTTGTATTTAAGATAAGATTTTTGAACCATTGTATATCAACTTATTGGTAGATTAATATTAGCGTGTTTCTAATTTTTTGTCAAAATAATTATGCCCCTCTATTATTCCCGCCTCTTCCTTTGTCATTCCCGCGAAAGCGGGAATCCAGTACCGCCTAATACAACAATAGAGTCCTCGTGGAGTACTCCACGAGGACTCTATTTTATTTACAAAGGTGTTTATAAAAATTTCTTCTTATCAGAGAGCTCAGCAAACTTAGTTGTCATTGTTGGATTACCACGCGTTAGCCTTTTGATTGTCAGATCTTCTGCTTTATTATTAGCAAGACGAAGATTATTCTCAGACGACAAGAGAGCGTCTTTGGTTTTTTGGAGATGTTCTATGGTTTTATCTATTTCTTCAATGGCGTTTTTGAATTTACGACTGGCTAAATCATAATTTTTTGCAAATCCTTCTTTAAATCTATTTACATTATCTTCAAAGTTTGTAATATCAATATTCTGGTTCCTTACCAATGCAAGCTCCGCTTTGTATTTAAGCGAGTTCATAGCCGCATTGCGTAGCAGAGTTATTATAGGAATGAAAAATTGCGGACGAACAACATACATTTTGGGATATTTATGAGAAACATCAACAATACCGGTATTATATAATTCATTTTCAGCTTCCAGAAGCGTAACCAGAACAGCATATTCGCATCTCTTTTCTGTACGATCTTTATCAAGCTCTCGCAAAAAATCTTCATTCTTTTTCTTGGTAGCAGTTTCGTCACCTTCGTTTTTCATTTCAAACATAATAGAAATAATTTCATTACCAACCCCATCGCTTTCACGATAAACATAATCACCTTTGCTGCCAGTTCTTGCGTCATTGTCTTTTTCAAAATATGCATTTTTGAAACCAGTTGCGCGAAGTTTGTTAAACTCTGTCTCGCAATGTTGTTCAAGTGTTTCACCAATCATTTTTGTTGAAAGTTTGACCTTCATATCTTTACGAAGAGCAATTTCCTCATCTTTCATTTTGATAATGTCATCCTTCGTCTTGAGCTCGGTAGCATACCTTTCTTTCAACGATGTCTCAAGCAACTGTTTTTCAGTATCTTTACTTTTCAACTCACCAGCAATTTCGTCACGTTCCTTCTCTAATTTACTAACCGCCTCAGTGACAGCAAGTTTTTTATCAAGCTCTGCATTACTAAATTTTGATTTCATTTCAGCTAATTCAGCTTCTTTCTTAGCTTCAAGCTCCGCCAGTTCGTGGTCTTTTTTAGCCTTTAATTCAACCAATTCCGTCTCCTTCTTTGCAATGTACTTTTGTAATGTGCTTGTAACATTAACCTCAGCGAGTTTTATAGCATTTTCTTTTTCCCTTTCCGCAATATTTAATCGCTCTCGCAATTCTTCCTCAAATTGATGATCTCGAACTTGTTTAAGAATATCAGCAAAACCAGCCTCATCAACTTTAAAAACTTTTTTACAATTTGGACATACAATATCGTTCATAATTTTTAGTTTAAATTTTATTTCCCAGATTTAATTCTGTTGCATTGTTTACATATTAATTACCGATTTCCCTTTGCCCGATTATGCGTCTTACGCAACATCTGACAATTTTTTGCCACCGTTTTACTGCCTTTACTCCAAGCCGCTACATGCGTTGATAATAAATTTGTTGGCAGTTACTTTTGGACAGCCTTTTGATTTTGTAAGAGTTTTATCATCACCAAACAACCCTAATTGCGTATTTGCGACAGGCGATGGCTTGTAGCTGGTAAGTTGGTAAGTTGGTAAGTTGGTAGTGATAAGCTGTTTTAAACCAAGCTTATTAAAATTAAGCACAAAATAGCGAAAAAAATTGCTTTCGTATGGATTGTCGCAGTTGCAGTACACCACCTTGCCACGAAATACATCGTGATTGAATTCCAAATACGCTTCAATTTCTTTTTGAATATCACCGTACTGAGTATAAAACTCGTCATTCTTTGCCTTTTTTGCGTTTGTCAGATTCTTATTTGCCATATTTGCGTATCAAAACTAAGTAATCATATTGTATCGTCTATTTATATATTATGTAAACCTTCTACACTAAACAAAGCCCGAGCTTCGGGCGTAATAAAAATACTGGATTCCCGTTTTCACGTGAATAACAAAGGAAGCGGGAATGACAGAGTAGGACAAGAATAACAAAAGAGAGAATAGAAATGAAAAAAAAATTTACTTTTCCTCTTTCCAATCTTCAATCGTAATCTTTCCAGTTTTTTGACTGGCAATTACAACCAATTTTTGTCCTTCGCGCCATCCCATATTCTTCATCATCTTTGGTGATAAAGTTACGGCATAACTATATTTTGTTTTCTTATAAACTTTCCTTGTTGCTTTGATTCTCATATTTTTATATAGAGTCCTCGTAGAGTACTCTACGAGGACTCTATTTTATTTATAATATAAAACTCTGTCCTAATTTTGGCGCAATCGCAGAAATGCCTAGATGGTCTTTTATTCTCTGCGCTAAAGCTTTTGCTGGCTCTTCTTCTCCTTGACTAACAAAAACTTTTTTAAGCCGATATTTACCGCCATCATCGTGTGTCATTTTGCTTATCCAAAAATATAAATCTTCTTGATCCGCGTGCGCTGAGTAACCACTGATTTTTTTAATTTTAGCATTAATACGAATTTTCTGCCCAAAAATTCTGACACTACTGGCACCGTCAACAATCTCTCGACCCAAAGTTCCGTCAACCTGATAACAAATAGATAAAAAGGTGCTGTTTGGATCTGGTAAATATCTTATCTCGTGATGGCGAATTCGCCCGCCCGTAGACATACCTGAACCAGCAATAATTATCTTTGGCGGTTTAATATCGTTAATCGCTTTTGATTGCGCAACCGTGCGTGTCATTTTCAAACCGGGAAATTTAAAAAGATCGTCACCTGATTCAATCAAATAAGCAGCTTCTTTATTAAAATAATCTGTATATTTCTTGTAAATATCGGTTAAACGAATTGCCAGAGGACTATCAACAAACACAGGAATTTGAGGTATGCGTTGATTTTCAATTAATTCATTTAGTTCATAAAGCAATTCCTGTGTTCTCTCTAATGCAAAACTTGGAATTAAAATTGTCCCGCCGCGCGCAACTGCTTCTTCAATAGTATCTTCTAACAAATCGCGCCTCTGATATTTTGTTTCGTGAACCCTGTCGCCATACGCCGATTCTACAACGACATAATCAGCTTCGGTTATAAATTCGGTTGGTTTCAAAAGAGGCACTGGTGGATTACCCAAATCTCCGCTGAAAACAATTTTCTTATCATCAGCCCAAATTTCCACAATTGCCGAACCCAAGATATGACCCGCATCGCGAAAACAAAATTTAATTCCACTTTGTAATTTTTTTTCTTCGCCATATTTAATCCCGTGAAAGAGACTAATTGTTTTTTCCACGTCTGCCAATGTATAAAGCGACTCTGTGGCTTCTTCTCTTTGACGCGCCAAATTGACGCTATCCATCAACATCATTGCCGAAAACTCTTTTGTTGGTTCGGTGCCATAAATTGTTCCGTTGAATCCGTTTTTGACCAGCATCGGTAAACGACCAATATGATCAATATGTGAATGGGTGATAAAAACAGCCTCAACATCTTTGGGATTATATGGAAAATCAGATTTATTTTTTTCTTCAGACTCAGGACCGCCTTGAAATAAACCACAGTCAATCACCACTTTGCCCTTTTTGGTTTCTAAGAGATAATTAGCGCCCGTCACCGTCCGCGCTCCGCCATGAAAATGTAATTTCATATTTTTAATTATACTACAAAAACAAAACCAGATAAACTTGACAAAATTTATTTCTATGTTTATTATAGATTAAACGACTATTTCATATTTCATAAAAAGGAGATTTTATGGAAAACAGTTCTTTACCACAAAAAACCAAAGACTCAATTATTGATCCTTTTGTCAAAATCTTAAAGGAAATAAATAGAAGAAATAGTCTTTACGCAAAGACTATTTTGTATCATCTAACACCGCAAACGACCAAAATAATTGCCGACTACCACCGAAAATTTTACACTACCTTTAATGAAATAATAAAGTCGCAACCGCCTGTAAAAATTCCTAGCGATATTAGTTTAGTAAGCGGTCATATCAGTAGGCTAATAAATCACTTTGACTGCAATTACCATTATTTACAACATAATGAAATTCCAATGGTCGCCGCCATGATTAATGAAAATCCACTTATTTCTTTTTTCATACCATCTATTTAGAATAATAAACCCAAAAAGCCCGTCAAATGACGGGCTCTAACTTTTTTATTTCTATAAATAAAAAAGGCCAAGCATTTTGTTTTGCTTGCCTCATTGCTTTTGAATTGTAACGGAGCGTTTTAACGCTTCGTTACAATTCTCCACAATACCAAGACATTTTGTATCAAACAACCGCCTGATACAACATATCCTGAAATTCTGTTAAATCTTTTTTTTTCAATTTTCGCAACCCGTTTTCGCCGCCACCATTTAAACGTAATTTATTATTCACTATACCCGTCCCTAAAATACAATTATCAATACACTTACCGCAATCATGACAATTCTCACATGCATTAAATTCTTCATAATGATTATGGATATATTCCATCGCAAAAGCAACATGAATACTATTACCACTAATCAAAATATGGCGACCTGATTTATCTTTCAACAAAACAATTTTACGATCGCCAAGATGAATTAACATCATCCAACGATCGTGCTCTACGCTAACCCATTCTACTTTCTTATTTTCCTTACTCATAATCACCACCTCTTGAGACTTAAGGGTTATAAAAAGAACTAATTAAGACATTTTAATCCATTTTAATCAGAAAACTTGACTTGTCAAGAGAAAAATGGTGGAAAACTTATTTCAGCATCAAAATCACTCTGACTACGCTTTCTTCTTTAGATAATTTAATTTCTATATCGCCCTTAAAAGCGCTTTTTATTTGTTTACCAATACTTATCGCTAATTGATTTTCTGTTGTTAAAATTTCAATTTCGGTTTTATTATCGTTAATTTTAATAATTCTATCCATTGGATCTCGTTTAAAAGCGCGTTCACCAATATTATTTATTAAATTCAATAATTCTTCTTTTTTATTATCAACAATATAAACGCGAAAGGAACAGACTTTTAGTCTATTCCTTTTTTAAAATTTTGAATGTCCTTTACGGATTTAAAAAGTACAATAAAAACTCCGGAAAATAATAATAATATAAAAACGGATAAAGCAATATCTTGCCATTGCGTCTTATAAAATAAATCAATAAAAATATAAATCGCAACAGCAACTAAATCTAATAATACGAACCAAAATCCACAAAAAGCTATTTTCCGCCCCAATTTATCTCCTCCTTATTTTACCTTACAAAATACCAGACTTGATAAATAATCCCCAAAACAAATAAAAATATTAAAGAATAAGTAATTAGACGTGGCAAAGAAAGAGAATATGAAGGAACCTTATCTCCGTTTTTCTTAGCTTTGAAATAAGCGAAAATAATCAAAGTAATATCAATGCCTAATAATGCTCCACCTGTTAATCCAACGACCGCGATAAAATCTTTGAAACCAGACAAAAAAGCAACAAAAGGAATAAAACAGGCCAGTACCCAAGACAAATTTTTCTTAAGATGCATATCATACCAAAAAATCTTTTTCAATGTCAGTCCAAGCGCAATGAATGAAGTGAAGGTTGTTAAAATACCCAAAGCAAAAGCCATCACCACCAAACCATTGCCAAAAACCATTTTCAAACCAGAAATAGCATTCGTTGATGTTTGTGCCCCAGTCAAGCCCAAGATTACAAAAGTAAACACAAGATAAGCAACAGCTGCGATAAGAATAGAAATTGGAATAACTTTTTTTAATTTAGATTGATCGGACACAAGCATTTCTTTAACTTCTGGAATTAAAGACAACCCACCCAAAGAAAATAGAACCGCCCCATACGGCAAAAATATATAATGAAAATCAAAATTAAATAAATAATCCATATTGATCATAGAAAAACCACGGACAAATATCAACGCCAAGATAACAAAAAAAACGACCAACAATAAAAGTTCTGTTTGCGCGATACCTCTAATACCAAAATAAATTAGAATTGCTCCTGCGATAAAGAAAATTAGAACATAAACAAAATTACTCCCGCCAAAGATAGGATTTAATAAAGAATAAAGAAACCCGCCCCCAACAATCAAATACGCTAAAATAGCCCCAGAGAGACCAGCAATATTAGTGACAAAAGAAACTTTTTTCCAACGCGACCCCAAATATTTTTCCACATATCCCGGTAAACGATGGATTGTCTTTGTTCGCAAGGTAATTTCTCCATACATCAAAGTAATTATTATCATCACAGTGCCTAAAAATACAAAATAAAAAAGCATAGTCCAAATCCCCACCTTATTAGCAATATAAGGTAAACTAAAAAGACCTACACCAATTATTGTGCCTGCCAATGTCGCCACCGCCGCGACTGTTTGATTGATAAATCTTACTTTAGACATTTTAATTCACAAAATAACCTTGTTTCATTAACCATCGAGATAAAAACAAAACTACTACACCCCAAAGTACTGCTATAGTAATAATAATCCTTCCATATTTCTTCAACTCAGGCTCGCTCAAAAAAGCCGCTCCAATAATTAAGCCAGAAAAAACAGGGTTAACCAAAGTTATAGCTAAGCCAATATAAAACCATTTTTTCTTTGAATTCACACTAAATTTATTATTTTCTTCTTGTTGATTTTCATTCATTTTAATCCACCTCCCCCCAATAGATGCAAATGCAAATGATCAACTACTTGCCCGCCACCGTGACCAACATTAATCGCCAATTTATAGCCTTTTTTATTTAAGTCTTTTTCTTCAGCCATTTTTTTTGCAATCAAAATCATATGACCCATCAAATTTATATTTTGCTCACTTAAATCGGTAACCGATCCGATATGTTCTTTAGGAATAATTAAAAGATGAATTTCTGCTACCGGACAAATACTAGGAACAACAAAAACATCATTATCTTCATAAATAATATCTTCCTCTTGCTGTTTATGATTGGCTATTTTACAAAACACACACATCTTTATTATTTTTCTTTTAATCTTTTCTTGATATTTTTAACTAACTTGTTAATCGGAACTATTTCTTGGATTCCCGAATATGCATCACGCACAATTATTGTATCGTCCAAAGCTTCTTTTTGACCTAAAATCAAAACAAAACGCGCGCCTAATTTTTTCGCAGCTTCAACCTGAGAAGTCATCGTGTTGTAACTCACCGAGCTGGCAACACGCAAACCCCCACGACGTAATTGTTCAAATAAAACTAATGATTTCTTTTTTCCTAACACGCCTAACTGGACCAAAAAAATCAATGGACGCTGTTTTATATTTACCTTAATCTTGTTTATTTTCATCAAATCAACAATTGAATTCATACGCACATCAACACCAGCCGCTGGTGTGCTTTCCCCACCAAGAGCGCCAATTAGATCATCATGTCTATGCCCAAAAGCGAAAGGCACAGAACCTCCTTGGCTATCAACCGCTACTTCAAAAATTGTTTTAGTATGATAATTTGTACTCTTAAAGAGATAAGGATTTAAGATATATGGAATATTGACTTCGTCCAAAAATTCTAACATAGATATAAAGTGATCGTGACATTCATGACATAAATAATCAATCATTTGTGGAGCAGCAGAAATAAGCTTAGCGCATTTTTCGTCCTTACAACTTAATAATTTCATAGGCGTAAGCATTAAATGATGATTACAATTAGAACAAATCATCTTTTCTTTATCCTTATAAAAATTAACTAAAGCCTTACGATAAGCAGGTCTGCACCGCGAACACCCAATATTATTAATCTGTGTTATTAAATTTTTAAACCCCAACTCCTTGCCTAAAGAAAATAATAATTGGACTAACTGAG
Organism: bacterium; assembly: GCA_043818835.1. Classification (GTDB taxonomy): domain Bacteria; phylum Patescibacteriota; class Minisyncoccia; order Portnoybacterales; family UBA2143; genus JBDRFK01. The sequence continues at coordinate 15,195 of JBDRFK010000003.1, forward strand.
CATCAATGACAGAATCTTTTTCTCCAATAATTTCAAAGCTGGCTTGGTAATCCTGAGTTAATATAACTTGCTTGTCTCCGCCACAAAAAATAGGACCAGTCGTATGCAAACGCACAGGCTTTGGCATTCCTGCCAAATTATTATCCAAATAAGCGCGCGAAATTGAAGGCACAAAATCTGGACGCAAACTTATTCGATCGCCACTGATATTTTGCAAAACACAAATATCAGTATTGCAATCGTTAGTATATTCTTTTAATTTTTTTGTAAACAGATCTTCTCTTTCAGCCACAGGAAGTTCTAAACGATCAAAACCATAGGCGTCAGCCAGATCATTAAGAACATTATAAACTTTTTTCCAATATATCTGATCTTCAGGCAATGTATCTAAACTAATCAGATTATTTTTTTTAGCTTTAGGCATAAGACTAAAACACCTCCGCTACATTAAAAGGCCACGCTCGTAACCATACCTTGCCAATTATATATTTCTTGTTTAATAAACCCCAATTGCGAGAATCCGAACTCGCATCACGGTTATCTCCTAAAACAAAATAATCATTTTCTTCTAATATATATCTGGCTATCCCGTTGTTTTTTATCTCATCAGGACTATAAACTGATTCATCCAAAAAAAAGCCATCTTGATTTTGATCGTTGTAAATAAAAATCCGACCATCTTTAATTTCTACTGTTTCGTTTGGCAAGCCAATAATTCTTTTAATAAAGTATTGCTTTGGATTGAATGGATATTTAAAGACAATCACATCGCCTCTTTGCGGACTTTCAAACCGATAGCCAATTTCGTTGATAACCAAATATTGCCCGTTTTCAAAATTAGGCTCCATTGAAGCGCCACTAACAAAAAATGGTTGGATTAAAAAATACCGCACAGGTATAACAATTGCCAATGCAAGAATAACAATCTTCGCTGTCTCCCAAATATGTTCAAAAACTTTTTTCATAATTTCTAATGTAACACCCCTAATTTTAACTTATTTAAGATTAGAAAGCAAACAACAAGAAAATAATCTCAAATTATACCAAAGTCCAAATTATACCAATTCAATTTCAAAGCTCAAATTTCAAATTATTTTTCTGTCATTCCCGCGAAAGCGGGAATGACAACCAATTCCTGCCCAACCCTTGACAAAATATGTAGGATATGATATACTGGAGAAAGTACATTAAATGAGAATTACTATGTTTAAACCCAATCTTAGGAGGATTGATTATGTACGCTTTACCGAAAAGTTTTGGTTTTGATAGTAGTTATATTAATAGTGCAACAGGCTTTTTTCACAACGAACTTATAAATTATATCCATCCAATGTGGGGAAAAAGTGACCACATAGATCTTGACGCAGTTGTTCTGAATTTTCTAAGTCATGCTTCTGGGCAAGATTATAAGAAAGATTCAACAGGACAAACTCCAAACATTTTTGCATCAATGATTAACAAAGAAGAGTTGCCAAGAATGATAGAACAACTCCGAAAAGATTGTACGCCTGAGCAAGTTGAAAGAATCGGCGACTTAATCAGAATGACAATTACCGAAAACCAGAAACAACGTGTTACAAAGCTAAAGGGATACACCCGTGATTATATTTTTGACAAATGGAGCAAAAATGATCAATGGGCAGTTGCTATGAAAACCTTATGTGAACAATTCGAAATTCCACTTCCTCCTGAATATGAGAAAGAATGGGAATGATATTAACCTCTCACTCCCGACGAGCAAAACTCGTCGGGATTTTTTTATTTCAACCTCATATCTGATATAATAAATATAATGACGATAGATGATCAAAACAAAAAATTACGAAACTGTATTCTGCTAAGCATCTTTTTGGTGGCTGGTTTTTATCTTGTCTATAATGGTTTTCCATCTCTGCAATTCAATCATCAAAATGCGTCAATAAATAGTCAAATTGAAAACGATAATTCAGAAATAACAGAGCCAGAACTCAACCGACAGACATCTGTCTTACCACAAACAAACAACAAACCCAGCCAACTGTCTATCAAAAATATTCTAATTTTAGGTCGTCCGGGAGAAAACTATCCGGGAGGCAATTTAACTGATACAATAATTATAGCTCATTTGATGCCTGAAAATAATCGCGCTTTTTTAATTTCTTTGCCAAGAGATTTTTTAGTCCAAATACCGAACAGCTACAATTCAACTAAAATAAATTCTTTATATAATATGATCGGCATTGAAGGATTAAAACAAAGAGTAACCGAGATTACGGGGTTATCAATAGATCGCTATTTTATTTTTGATTTAACTGCCGCTCAAGAAATTATTGATTTGGTTGATGGTCTTAATGTGAATGTGCCCGAAGATATTTATGATCCACATTTTCCGGGACCCGGATATGTTTATGATCCATTTGTTTTAAAATCTGGTTGGCGATATCTTGATGGACGAAATGTTTTGCGCTATGTCCGCACACGCTACACATCGCCTAATGGAGATTTTGATCGTATGGCGCGACAACAACAAATCATTCGCCTTATAAAACAAAAAGTGTTAGACCTTAATCCATTATGGGATTTTCCAAAATATGTTAAAATATTTAATACCTTAAATGAAAATATTGAGACAGATTTAGGTATTTTTGAAATGCAAGATATCTGGCAATTTGCCAAAAATGCCGAAGCAGCCAACATCGCCACTATTGTTATTGATAAAAAAGAAACCAACTTGTTGACCAGCGGAATGATTCCTTTAGGCAATGCCAATGCCTCTGTTATTTGGCCCAAAGCGGGTCGTTATGAGTATGAAGATATTAAAAAATATATTAAAAAATATATAGACTAATTACTATCCCCCTGTCATTGCGAGGAGCAGTAAGCGACGAAGCAATCCCGTAGAAAATACTACGTTCGCTGTTTATCTACGAGATTGCCACGTCGCTCCCTTCGGTCGCTCCTCGCAATAACAATAAACTTTTATGAAATTAATAATTGGCTTAGGTAACCCAGGAGAAAAATATATAGACACCCGACATAATACTGGTTTTAAAACAGTAGATTTTTTAGCATCCCAATTAAATATTGAAACATGGCAAGAGAAAAAAGATTTCAATTCGTTAATCGCCGAAGGTTCTTATAAAGAACAAAAAATAATTTTGGTCAAACCACAAACTTTTATGAATAATTCTGGCGAAGCTGTCAGAAAAATATCTGGCTATTTTAAAGTTGCTTCCAAAGATATTATCATTATCCACGACGAATTAGATTTACCATTAGGAGAATTTAAAATTCAAGAAGCACGAGGCGCCGCTGGTCATAACGGCGTTCAATCAGTAATTGATAATTTAGATACCAATGAATTTACCAGAATAAGAATGGGTATCGCCCCCGAGAAATCAGAACAAAAAATAGACGGCGAAAAATTTGTTCTGCAAAAGTTCACCGATAAAGAAATAATAACCATCAATCAGACAATCAAAAAAGCAGTTTCCAAAATAATGGCCGAAATATAAAAGGTCTTCATTGGCCTACCTGAGAACACCGGTCGAATTTAGGAGGGATTAATTCGAATAATGGTGATACCCAGATAGGCCAATAAAGACCTTGTTTTACCTGTATCTTAGTAAATTAGACTTAAAAAGTCAACAGAATACATACCATGCATAAACACGCAAAATATTTTAATGCCTTCAACTTAATTGACGGCATTGGCCCTGTTTCACTCAAAAAAATATTAACACATTTTACATCTATAAAAGAAGCGTGGCTGACCAACAACAGCGAATTTAATAATCTGGGACTAATGCCGTCTATCATCAATCAAATAAAAAAATGTCGCGATAAGATAAATCCTGATTTGGAATTCGAAAAACTGATTAAAGAAAATATTGAGTTAATAACGATAGAAGACAATAATTATCCTAAATTATTAAAAGAAATTTACACACCACCAACGGTTTTGTATGTCCGCGGAAATTTGGATTTAAATAATGATTTAAGTATTGGTATTGTCGGCAGTCGTTTGCTATCTACTTATGGTCGCCAAGTAACGCCAATAATTTCTACTGATTTGGCAAAATCTGGTATAACTATTATTAGTGGATTAGCAAAAGGAATTGATGCGCTTGCCCATCGCGCTGCTGTGGAATGCGGAGGCAAAACCATTGCCGTGCTTGGGTCAGGCATAGACAAAAAAAGTATCTATCCTTATGTTAATAAAAATTTATCCGAAGATATTATCGCCTCTGGTGGCGCGCTCGTTGGAGAATACCCAATTGGTTCTTCTCCACTCGCTCAACATTTCCCACAAAGAAACCGTATTGTTTCTGGATTGAGTCAAGGAATTCTGGTTATAGAAGCATCACAAAAAAGCGGGTCATTAATCACTGCTCAAACTGCCTTAGACCAAAACCGAGATGTTTTTGCCATCCCTGGCCCTATATTTTCAAAAACATCGGAGGGCGCAAATAATTTAATCAAAATTGGCGCTAAAGCAGTTACAGATGCTAATGATATTTTGCAGGAATTAAACTTGTCTTTGATAACCGAAAGAAAAGAAAAAAAAGAAATAATAGCCGACAACAAAGAAGAAGAGTTAATCCTCCAACAATTATCGTCAGAACCTATCCACATTGACAAAATTGTCAATATCACTAGACTATCAACTGCAACTATTAACTCTACATTGACCATAATGGAACTGAAAGGAAAATTACAAAACTTGGGTAGTGGGTTGTATGCTATAAAACAATAAATCAATTTAATATTATGCAGCTTATTATCGTTGAATCACCAACAAAAGCAAAAACAATATCAAAATTTTTGGGTAAAGGATACATAGTCAAGTCCTCTTTTGGTCATATCCGAGATCTCCCAAAAAGTAAACTTGGCGTTGATACAGAAAAAGATTTTGAACCACAATATGTCATCCCAACTAAATCGCGAAAGATCGTTACAGAATTAAAAAAGGCCGCCAAAAAAATAGATGTTATCGTCTTGGCTAGTGACGATGACCGCGAAGGAGAAGCTATCGCTTGGCATATTACCAAAGCGCTCGATACCGATAAACTTAAAATAGAAACCAAAAGAATTGTTTTTCACGAAATCACCAAAACAGCCATAGAAAATTCTCTAAAAAATCCACGCGAAATTGATATGAATTTGGTTGATGCCCAACAAGCGCGCCGAGTTTTAGATCGATTAGTCGGTTATGAACTATCTCCTTTTTTATGGAAAAAAATAGCCCGAGGATTATCTGCTGGACGCGTCCAATCTGTTGCCGTCCGCTTAATTGTTGATCGCGAAGAAGAAATAAATAAATTCCGCCCAAATGAATATTGGTCTATTGAAGCATTACTTACCAATCATTCTGAGGCGAAGCCAAAGAATCTCGAAGATAACCCGCAAGATTCTTCGTTGCTTACAGCTCCTCAGAATAACAACTCTTTTATTGCTAAATTATTAAAAATAAAAGGCAAAGCAGTTCCTAAATTAGGAATAAAAAACATTCGTGAAGCAAAAGAGATAACCAAAGATTTAGAAAATTCTGAATACAAAATTACAAATATTGAAAGAAAAGAAACCAGAAGAAATCCACTACCGCCATTTACTACCAGCACCCTACAACAAGAAGCTGCGCGCAAACTTGGTTTTTCCGCTAAACAAACAATGCGCTTGGCTCAGCAACTTTATGAAGGTATAAATTTGGGTGATAAGGGTTCTGGCGGTTTAATCACCTACCACAGAACAGACTCATTAAATTTATCATCTCAAGCAATTTCCGCGGCAAAAGAATTTATTCAAACCAAGCTTGGAAAAAAATACTTACCAGACACTCCACGATTTTATAAAACAAAATCCAAGGGCGCTCAAGAAGCTCACGAAGCCATTCGTCCAACCCAACCACATCTGCATCCAGACGATATTAAACAATTGTTAGAAGCGCGTCAGTTTAAGTTATATAATTTAATTTGGCGACGATTTATTGCTTGTCAAATGGCTTCAGCAGTTATGGATACGATGGCCGTTGATATAGAAGCTATCGGTGCCAAAAAAAATCCATACCTTTTTAGAGCTAATGGTTCTACTATTAAATTTGATGGATTTTTAAAAATTTATATAACTAAAACTAAAGAAGCTTTCTTACCAGCCCTAGATAAAAATGAAATTTTAGAACTGATTAAGCTACTTTCAGAACAACACTTCACTCAGCCACCCGCCAGATATACAGAAGCATCTTTGGTTAAAGCTCTTGAAGAACACGGTATTGGCCGACCATCTACATACGCGCCAATTATCAGCACAATTCAAACCAGAAATTATGTCAGTAAAAATGATCAAAAAAGATTTGAGCCAGAAGATATTGGCACAATGATCATCAATATGTTAAAAGACAATTTTCCTGAAATTGTAGATATTAAATTTACTGCCAAAATGGAGAAAGACTTAGATAAAATCGCAGATGGCAAGCAAGAATGGAAAAAAATTATAAAAGACTTCTACGGTCCATTCCATAAAAACCTTGAAGAAAGATACGAATCAGTTGAAAAGAAAAAAACCGACCAACCAACAGATAAAATTTGTCCAGAATGTGGCAAGCCGATTATTATAAAAATGGGACGTTTTGGTAAGTTTTATTCCTGTACTGGATTTCCGGATTGCAAACACACCGAGGCTATTGTCAATTCCACTGGCGTTAAATGTCCGGAATGTGGCGAAGGAGAAATTGTTGAAAGAAGAACACGAAAAGGAAAAACATTTTATTCTTGCAATAAATATCCAAAATGTAAATACGCGCTTTGGAACAAACCAACTGGCGACAAATGCCCAGAATGTGGCGCGTTGCTCATGGAAGCAGGAAAATCTAAAATAAAATGCAGTAATAAGGAATGTAAATATACAATAGAAAAAGAAGATACATCAGAGGAATAAAAAATAAACTACGTATTTAAATACGTAGTTTATTCTAAAATATATTCTAGAATAAAAAATCAGCCTCGGGTTTTTCCCGAGGCTGAATGCGTTCAAAATAGTAATTCCGATACACTCACTATCAAACAATCACAATAACAAGATAGTGTTACATAAACGCTTTTCTCTCTTTTTTTCTTAAAAAAAAGTGATCCAAGCCCACATCTACTTGCTTCTTGATCAAAAATATAATTTCTACTCTTAAAATAATCTACAACTAATTGATTCAACTCATCATCAGAAATTGGTTCTATTAATTCTATCTTAAAATCTTCTAAGTTATTACTATTCATCCCTTATGGCTAAAACAGCTAACAATGTTCGCACGACTTCTCTTTTTTATACAGAAATGTCAAGATTGTCGGCAGGAGTATATATCTATATACTATTATAAAGACTATGACTATTGAACAAATCATCAAAAAATACCAAGAAATATATCCCCTTGTTGATGTGGCTGTTATTGATAAAGCGTATAAGTTTGCATCTGAAGTTCATAAAGGACAAAAACGTCTTAATAATGAAACGATGATGGATCACCTATTACAAACAGCCAATAATCTGGTTAATTTAAGATTGGACACGGCGACTATTGCCGCTGGTATTTTACATGATGTTTTGGAATATACACCAACAGATCTGAATCATCTTAAAAAAGAATTTGGCAACGAAATAGCCTCCCTCGTTGAAGGAGTTACCTTTATTAAAAAAGTTAAATACCGTGATAAAAATAAATTTAACGAAAGAGAGGCAGAAAAAATTCGCAAGATTTTAATAGCCATGGCAAAGGATATTCGCGTTATTTTAATTAAGTTAACAG
>JBDRFK010000004.1:0-6965 GCA_043818835.1 bacterium
ATGCAAGAACAACAAAATAAACCAGTTGTCCAAGGTTCTAAAAATATATGGACAATTATCGCGCCAGTTGTTTTAATCACCGCGATTGTGGTTGGCGGAGGAATGTGGTATTGGCAGAAAACTGTGTTTGAAAAAGAAAAAGAAGTTTTACAGGAGCAGATTGATGAATTGCAAAATATGGTTTCGGAGTTACTAACGACGCAGGAAATAGATGTTCAACAAGAAAACGAATTTGCAGATTGGAAGATATATACAAATGAGGAGTATGGGTTTGAGGTGAAGTATCCGGAGGATTGGAAAATTCGAGAAGAAATTCCTCAACCAGCAAATTTTGGCAATATAACAACATTTTACAATAATTCAAATAAAGAAGTTTTTAACATTCAAAATCCATATCCCGAAATAGGTTTTCAGGCATGGACAACAACAAAAACAGAAGAGATAAATATTCAAAATAGCAACACAACACTGACAAAGAAAATATTAGAAACAAAATCAATTAGCGATGTTGATAATTTAATTTTAGCAAGTTGGTTTTCGAACAATTCTGGGATGATAAGAATGTCTTTCAAAGATTACTCTGACAAAAATATCGAAATCTTCGACCAAATCCTTTCCACATTCAAATTTATTGAGTAGAATATATTTTAGCATATTCTATGGTATATGCTAAAATATATATGATTGTCATTCTGAACGGAGTGAAGAATCCAGTGGATAAACAGCAGATATGGTTCTTCTGCGAGATTCTTCGGTTACTACCTCAGAATGACGAACTGTGCTATCGCCTCAGAATAACAGAAAAACGAGCCGAAGAATGACGAGACATATTAGACAAATGACAGAAACAGAATATATTAAATGGAAAAGACAAAAGACAACAATTACGCGTATATTGACGGGGCAAACCTTCACAAAGGCATTGCTGATTTGGGTTGGAAAATGGATTATAAAAGATTCCGTGTTTGGCTGTCTGAAAAATATAAAGTCCGCAGCGCCTATTTATTTATCGGATTAATACCCAGATACAAAGAACTTTATAAATATCTGCAAGAATCCTGTTTTACTCTGATATTTAAAGAAGTGGTTTATGATGGCAATGGCAAACCAAAAGGAAATTGCGATGCTGATTTAGTTTTACAGGCAACACGCGACACTTATGAAAATAAGTTTGATAATGCGATACTTGTTTCCAGCGATGGCGATTATGCTGGATTAGTCGCATTTTTAATTGAAAAACAAAAATTTTCTGTAATTTTATCGCCTCATTCTCAAAACAAATGTTCAATTTTGCTCAAACGAACAAATGCAAAAATATCTTATATAAAAGACCAACAATCTATTTTAGAAACAGCATCAAATCAAAAAAGAAAAAACCCCCGATAGAGACAAACTCTATAAGGGCTTCTTTCGTGAGTATTAAGCATAGTGTATCAAATCCATTTTTTTTGTCAATATCAAAATGGGGGGTATAATATAATTAACAATTCTATCAATCCCGCCTTCATTGTCATTCCCGTGAAAACGGGAATCCATAACAAATAATAATAAAATAAATATTTTGTCATTCTGTCATTCTGAACGAAGTGAAGAATCTCGCAGATAACAACAGACGCAGTTCTTCTACGAGATTATTATCCGCCTTTGGAGGACTTCGGTTACTACCTCAGAATGACAAACCAAAAACATATGCAAGAACAACAAAATGAAAAGGTAAAAATGTCAATATTTAGATGGGGATAATATAATCAACTTTTTGTCATTGCGAGAAAACAAGGTCAACGAAGCAATAAAGCAATCTTATAATAATCTACGGGATTTTTACCTGCCTCTGGAATGGCCACGCTCCCTGCTGGTCGCTCGCAATGACAAAAAAGAATAGCCCGAGAAAAATAATAAATATAACAAACAATCGTGAAAAATAATCAAAAAGGCTTTACTCTAATTGAAATACTGACCGTTTTATCAATTATTGTCTTACTAATTACAATGAGTGGGTTTAGTTATCTTTATTTCTCTCGCAAAACAGATTTAGAAAAAAATGCGCATGACATTTCATCTATAATTGAATTGGCTCAATCAAAAACATTAGCCTCGGAAGGTAGCGCGCAACACGGCGTTCATTTTGAAAGTGATAAATATGTTTTGTTTGTTGGCGACACATATATTGTTGATGATATTAATAATAAAGAGTATCATCTGCCTAGTCGTTTGGAAATTAGCGCTATAAATCTAATTGGCGGGGGACAGAATACGATTTTTGAAAAAATTAGTGGCAGAACAGAGCAAAGCGGAACCGTTGTTATCAGGCCAATTGCTGAACCAACCGATATTAGAACTATTACTATTTTTTCTTCTGGGCGCGCAGAAATAGAATCATCTGGAACAATTTGTTGCGATACTAATCGCATTGTTGATACTCGCCATTTAAACTTAACTTTAGGTTGGAGTATTCAAGGCGCCACAACCCTAACTTTGGATTTTGACGATATGCCATCGGTCAATACAGATATTGTTATGGCTGATTATTTCAATGGTGATCAAACCGAATTTAATTGGTCAGGAGTAATTGATGTTAATGGAGAAAACCAAGAATTAATAATTCATACCGTCTTTTTAGACGCTACCAATACGATTTTATCTATTCATCGCGATCAAGATTTGAATAACAAACCATTGGAAATTTTGATAGATTCTAAAGATATTATTTCATATACTGCCGATGGAGAGGTAGCTATTGAAACTTATGGAGGAACAGCAGAAGCACAATAGTAGTAATTTGCCTTGAATTAAGATTATTTTTACCGCTTCTGTCATTTCCGCTGGAGTTTATCCTGTACTTTGATACGAGACGGGAATGGCAGATAATAGTAATAAATATGATTATTAAAAACAATCAAAAAGGCTTTACCGTCGTAGAAGTAATTGTTGGATTGTCTATTCTTTCAATAGCTTTTTTGGGGTTTTTAAGTTTAGCGAGATTTAATTTCATAATTCAAGAACAAGGCAATAAGAAAATAGAGGCGATAAACATAGCAAACGAAGCCATAGAAATAATTCGCGGTATCAGAAACGAAGATTGGAATAATATTGCCACCTTAACTGTTGATACAGACTATTATCTGACAATTATGGGCGAAGAATGGAATTTGGTTACAACCGACCCGGGAGTAATTAATGATATATACACACGACGTATTCGTTTTGGAAATACTTACAGAGATGCCAATGATAATATCAGTGCCTCTGGTTCTTTAGATTCAGGAACCAAAAAGATAGAAGCAATAATAGAGTGGAATGATAAAGGAATAACACGTCAATTGTTATTAGATACCTATCTAACTAATTGGAGTGGATAGACATTTTTTACCACATCATCCTAAATAATCATGTCATCCTGAGGCAACAACCGAAGGATCTCACAGATAAACAGCAAATATGTTTTTGCCACGAGATTCTTCACTCCTTTCAGTCGTTCAGAATGACGGAAAAAAATGACAAAAAAAATAAAGCCTAAAAACAAAAACGGATTTACTATTATGGAGTTGATTATCTATATGGCTGTTTTTATTATTATAGCCACTGCTCTAATTACTTTTACGCTTGATTTACTTAGAATTCAAACCAAAGTGCAAATAAAAAAAGAGGTTTTGGACAGCGCTCAACGATCAATTGATGTTATAAGTTGGGAAATAAAACACGCCAAAAGTATTTATGACAATACCTGTGTTGCTGGCGCTCATCCGGGACAATTAAGCCTTAAAACAATTCAAAATACGCCAGATGGTGAAACAGAAACTTATGTTGATTTTTATTTAGATGATAATGATAATCTTTGTATAAAAAGAGAAGGACAATCAGGCGAACTATTAACCTCAGAAAATGTGAAAATTAGTAATTTGGTTTTTAGTAATTTCACAGCCGGAGACACACAAGCAATTCAAATCGATATAACTGCTTTTTACAATAGCTCAAGAGAACAAGCGGCTTACCATGCCACTACAACTTTAACTTCATCAGCCATATTAAGAAATGAATAAACAAAAAGGTTTTACCTTACTATTCACTATCATAGTTATTTTATCCATCAGTTTTATTATTGTTTCTGGTTTAACTTTTTTGACCGCCAGTAATTTTGCCAGTGTTCAAAATAAGGTGAAATCAACACAAAGTTATTATGCCGCCGAAACAGGTATTGAAGATTATCTTTATAGATTAAGGGAAGGAATGGAGACACCCAGTAGTAATACTTTTAATGTTGATGGCAAGACAATCACAGTAATATTGTCAGAACCAATAGGCGGAGCTAGAATAATTGTTGCTGAAGGTAATACTGATAATAGAATTCGCAAGGTTAGCGCGGTTTATACGATAACCTCCGAAGAAGTTTCTTTTCATTACGGCACTCAAGCAGGTGAAGGGGGTATCCGTATGGGCAACAACAGCCAAGTTCAAGGCAATGTCTTTTCTAATGGCAATATTACTGGCGGCGGAGAGATTACTGGCACCGCCATAATCGCTTTTAATGGCAATGAGATTAACGGTATAGAAGTTGGCGGAGATGCGCACACATACAATTGCACCAATTCTAATATTAACGGCACATTAAATTATGTTACTGGTGGAACAATCACCAATTGTACATATAGCGATTTAGTAGAGCTTGAAGAAGAAATAACCAATGGCGATTTACCAATCACCGACGAACAAATAACGAATTGGGAAAACGCCGCCGCAGGCGGCGGAACAATAACTGGTGATTATGCTATTGCCGGCGGAGATAGTGTCTCTATGGGGCCAATTAAGATTACTGGCGATTTAACCATCAACAATAACGCCACCTTAAATACTACTGGCACAATTTATGTTGAAGGAAATATTAATACTAATAATAACGCAACCATAAAATTAGACAGTGGTTTTGGTTCTGATAGCGGAGTAATCTTAAGCGATGGCAAGATTAATATTGATAACAATGTAAATCTGCAAGGATCTGGCATAACCAGTAGCTATTTATTGCTCCTATCAACTAATAATTCCTTAGATCCTATGAATCCTGCCATAGATGTTGATAATAATGCTGAAGGAGCTGTCTTCTATGCTTCAAACGGAATAATCAGATTACGCAATAACATTTCCGCGCGTGAAGCCACTGGATACCAAATACGCTTAGATAATAATGCTGTTATTACTTACGAGACAGGCTTGCAAGATTTACGATTTCCGAGCGGTCCCGGCGGAAGTTGGTCGGTTGCTAATTGGCAAGAAGTAGAATAAAATAAAGAAATGCAAATCACTGAAAATCTGAATCCTAAGCAAAAAGAAGCGGTCACTTCAATAGAGGGACCGATTTTAGTTATTGCTGGTCCTGGAAGTGGTAAAACCAAATGCCTAACACACCGCATCGCTTATCTGATAGACCAAAACATCCCTGCTGATAATATCTTAGCAGTCACTTTTACAAATAAAGCAGCACAAGAAATGAAAGAAAGAGTTGTTAGAATTGTTAGAAATGTTAAATTTGATAGATCGCTTCGCTCTGTTAAAAACAACCTTAATCTTTCTAACAATTCCAACAAATCTAACATTCCAACATCGCCTTCTATTGGCACTTTTCATTCAATATGTCTGCAAATTTTACGACGAGAAATAGACAAATTAGGGTACAAAAAACAATTTGTTATCTACGACGACAACGATCAAATATCCTTAATAAAACAGATTATAAAAGACTTACAAATAAGCACTGATCAATTTAAGCCTAATACGGTTCAAAACGCCATTTCTCAAGCTAAAAATGAATTAAAAAATTATAGAAATTATCAAGAAGAAGCCAGCGATTATTTTCCTCAAACCATAGCAAAAATATATACAAAATATCAGCAAGAACTTAAACAAGCCAGTGCAGTAGATTTTGACGATTTAATTATGTTAGTTGTTCAAATTTTTAAAGAATATCCAGAAACTTTGGCAAAATATCAAAACAGATGGTCGCATATTTTAGTTGATGAAGCGCATGATACTAATCATAGCCAATATGTTCTAATAAACTTATTGGCCAAAAAAAACAAAAATGTATGGCTGATTGCCGATCCAGATCAAAGCATCTACAGCTGGCGTGGCGCCGATTTCAGAAATATATTAAATTTTGAAAAAGACTATCCTAATACCAAAACTATTGTTTTAGACCAAAATTATCGCTCCACAAAGAATATTCTTGAAGCCAGTCATCATCTAATCAATAAAAATACTGAAAGAAAAGAAAAAAATCTTTTTACCAATAACCCCGAGGGAGCGCCAATAAACGTAAACGAATTATCTAGCGAAAACGAAGAAGGCTGGTTTTTAACCACCGAAATAGATAACTTAATGAACAATGACTATAGTCTAAAAGATGTAGTCGTGCTCTATCGCGCTAATGCGCAATCAAGAGCGATAGAAGAAGCTTTGCTTAAGGCAAATATGCCTTATAAGATTATTGGCACCGTGCGATTTTACGACCGCAAGGAAATTAAAGATATTTTATCTTATCTAAAATTTATTACCAACTCTGATGATTTAATTAGCCTGCAAAGAATTATTAATATGCCTCCAAGACGTTTGGCAAAATTCTCCAAACAACCAGATACAAAATCCGCCTTATCTATCTTTCAAGGCGCTGACATAGCTGAAATAAATTTAGCCAAACAGAGCGCCACTAATCTTAAACTTTTTTACGAAACAATAAACGAACTTCAAAAAGAAAGTAAAAAAGTTAAACTAACAGAATTAATTAATTTGATTATTAAAAAAATTGGTTACGAAAAATATATCCGTGATGGCAAAGAAGAAGGGGAGCGAAGATGGGAAAATATTTGCGAAATTTTAACCGTTGCTGAAAAATATGATAATTTGGAACCGCCCATAGGGTTAGAAAGATTTTTAGAAGAAACAACCCTATTAAGCAGTCAAGACGAATTAGATAA
>JBDRFK010000005.1:0-2878 GCA_043818835.1 bacterium
AGAAGAAGGGGAGCGAAGATGGGAAAATATTTGCGAAATTTTAACCGTTGCTGAAAAATATGATAATTTGGAACCGCCCATAGGGTTAGAAAGATTTTTAGAAGAAACAACCCTATTAAGCAGTCAAGACGAATTAGATAATAATAATGGATCGGTAACATTGATGACCATTCATTGCGCCAAAGGATTGGAATTTCCGATTGTTTTTGTGGTTGGCTGTGAAGACGGAGTTTTCCCACACTCTCGCAGTCTATTTGATCCAAGACAGATGGAAGAAGAACGGCGTCTTTGTTATGTTGCTCTAACCAGAGCCAAAGAGAAAGCATATATGACTTACGCTAAACAGCGTCGTATATTCGGGCAAACAACAATCAACCCACCCTCAAGATTTATTTTAGAACTACCAAGCCACTTAGTAGAATTTAACAGTTCTGATTATTGATATAATATTATTCCTATCTCTTTTATGATTCCCGCTTCTTCTGTCATTCCCGCGAAAGCGGGAATCGGGAACATCCAAAACAATTAAGAAATTTATGAGTCTATCTCTTAAAGAAACACTCCAAAAATACAACATCAAACCCAATAAAAGGCTTGGGCAAAATTTTTTAATTAACAAGGGTATTTTAGAAAAAATAATTAAGACTGCTGATTTATCAAAATCAGATACTGTTATAGAAGTTGGTCCGGGGCTGGGAACATTAACCCTTGAGCTATCTAAAAACACCAAAAAAGTCATCGCCATTGAAAAGGATAAAGAATTGGTTGAAGCGCTAAAAGATACTTTAAAAGATTATAAGAATATAGATATTATTCACAACGACGCCTTAAAAATTAATTTATCGCTATATAAAAATTACAAATTAGTCGCCAATATTCCATACTATTTAACTTCATCGCTCATTCGCCGATTTTTAGAGACCGATAATCCACCGCAAAAATTGGTTTTAATTATTCAAAAAGAAGTCGCTCAAAGAATTTGCTCTAAACCGCCCAGAATGAGCCTTTTATCTGTTGCTGTTCAGTTTTATGCCAAACCCAAAATAATTTCGTATATTTCTAAAAATTCTTTTTGGCCGGCACCAAAAGTTGATTCAGCAATTATTAAAATTACTCCATATTTATCCGAAAATTTTGACCTTGCAAAAGATGATTTCTTTCAGATTGTTAAAGCTGGGTTTTCCAGTCCCCGAAAACAATTAGCAACCAATTTATCTAAAAAATTACAAATAGATAAAGAAAAAATTATAAAAATACTTGAACAAATAAATTTAGACCCAAAAATCAGAGCTGAAAGATTATCGGTAGAGGATTGGAAAGAATTATCAAAAAAGATTACATAACAGAAAACAGCCGACCCATTCGGATCGGCTGTTTTTATTATTTCTTAATTTTAATAGTCATAGACCGACGTATATGTCGGACCTATGACTATCCTCCAACCATAAACCTCATCAGAGGTAGAAAAAGCTTTTACTTCCACTTCTACCACTTCTGGTTTTGGCTGTTTAAGCCAACCATTAGGGTGTCGGTATGTCGGCACTCTTTGCCACCTTTCAACATGTAAAACATGTTGTCCTGGTGGTAAAACAACTTCACGAACTTCACCGTCATAAATATCCGGAGGAGAATTGAATTCCCCAGAACAAATAAGACAAATCATTTTACCGTTTTTTATTAACCATACTTTTGGAAAAAACGGCCAAGCCTCGTTTTTAATATATCCCCGACACGGATTGGGATACATTTGCGACTCGTAATCCAAGCCATCAACCAAATTTGCATTTGGCGATAATTGACTGACTTGAACTTTCTCCGCCGGCACCCGATAGACAATAACTCTTGGTACCGGCTGTTGAATTACCGGCGCCAACTTCGTTTGTCTAGCACATCCACTAAAAATAACTATTACAATCCCTAAAAAACAAACAAATCTTTTCATTCTCTTCTCCTTTTTAATAACCGATTAATGCCTTTAACCAATCGCTAACACGCAATTCTTTGTGAATGTGCAGTTGCGAAACAATATTTGGATTAACATGTGGCAGTTTTAATATTTTGTCCGCATATGTTTTGTGCCCAAACATATTTATATGGTATTCCCGAAATGGATTGGCGCTGGTATCAAAATGAATAACACTCATATCCAACACCTGCCCCGTAAACCGTGTCCAAATGACGAATAAAGTAAATTTGGCTCGTGGGAATAAGTCTAAAACATAAGTTTTATGGATCTCCTCGCTAAACGCCGGAGGAATTTTGAACGATTTTATCGATTGCAATGACCATTTTGGATAACCGTCAGCCGAAACCGAGATAAAATCATCTTGTGTCCAACAACCCTCAAATAATCGACAATTAGCATAAACGCCTTGGTTGCCATTTACCACCAACACCAATCCAGCTTTTGGAGCTGGAATACCTGATGATTTATTAGCAATCCCACACCCAAAAACACCAAGCACCGCTATAATTATTAAAACTACAAAAATTAATATCATTATAATAGTATTAACCCTTCCTCTTTTGTTCATTTTCTTATCCTTTTTTGGTTATAAAATTGTTAATCTACTGATTTCAGAGTAACATATTTAACTTAAAATGTCAATGATAGAAAGTGTTGAATTGCAAAACTAACTTTTTCATTGTCATTCTGAACGAAGCGAAGCGGAGTGAAGAATCTCGTGGATATACAACGAACGCAGTTTTTTCTACGAGATCCTTCGGTTATTACCTCAGAATGACATAGAATATCGTCTCAAGACATTGTTTAGTTCTTCTTTGATGAATAAATACATTTATAAATTAACCCATAATTTATTGTGGATAAAACGCCCGAAATTCGCTTTGGTTATGCGAAAAAATATAGTATAATTAA
>JBDRFK010000006.1:0-13693 GCA_043818835.1 bacterium
TTTCTTATTGATTAACCCACTACAAAAATGATATGGTAGTGATATCGGAGAGATGCCGGAGTCCGGTTGAACGGGACGGTCTCGAAAACCGTTGTCCATTTTTTGGACCGTGGGTTCGAATCCCACTCTCTCCGCCATCAAAAAAAACCGAGTTAACTCGGTTTTTTTTGATGGCGGAGAGAGTGTAACCTTTCATTATAGCCTTGTAACCCATATAATAAAGATAATTAAACAAACATTTTTTCAAGCCTGATGAAAACCATCCTCAAAAAATATTTTGGATATGATGAGTTTCGGCCTTTGCAGGCAGAGGCGATTGAAAGCGTTTTAGATAATAAAGATGTTTTAGTCGTTCTACCAACAGGTGGTGGGAAATCACTTATTTATCAGATTCCAGCAATGGCAAAAGAGGGCATCGTTCTGGTTTTTTCACCTCTCATCTCTTTGATGAAGGACCAAGTAGATGAACTCAACACAATCGGCATTCCGGCCGCTTTTTTAAATTCTACACTTACGATTGCGCAACAAAGAGAAACTACCCAAAAAATACAAAATCAAGAAATCCAAATTCTCTATATCGCTCCTGAACGTTTTTTTATTCCCCAATTCCAAGAATTTTTGAAAGGGCTAGATATATCCCTCATCGCTATTGACGAAGCACACTGTATTTCCGAATGGGGACACGATTTCCGCCCAGAATATCGTAAACTTTCTGCTCTAAAAACAATTTTTCCGAAAATCCCACTCATCGCCCTCACTGCCACCGCAACCAAGCAAGTCCAAAATGATATTATCAAACAACTTAATCCCAAAAAGATGACTCCTCTTATCGGCAGTTTTGAAAGAGAAAACCTTTCCCTCTATGTCGGCAAAAAACAGGATTTAACAGAACAAATAATTGCCGTTCTTAATAAAAGAAAAAATAAGTCTGGCATTATTTACTGCGCCACCAGAAAAAAAACCGAATCAATTTCAAAAATTCTTAATGAAATGGGCTATCAAAATCTGCCCTACCATGCCGGCATGAGCAGCCAATCGCGAACCGCAAATCAAAACGCTTTCCTCAAAGAAAATGCTAATTTGATGGTTGCGACTGTTGCTTTTGGAATGGGAATTAACAAATCAAATATTCGCTTCGTCATTCACGCCAACCTACCAAAATCAATAGAGGCTTATTACCAAGAAATCGGTCGCGCTGGACGAGATGGACTGCCTTCTGACTGCTATCTCTTTTATTCAAGTAGCGATATTGCCACTCAAGAATTTTTGATTGGACAATCAACCGACCCAACCCATCGCCATTTATCGTTTCAGAAATTGAGAGAGATGGAACGTTTCGTCCGCGACTGCGAATGTCGCCATAAATATATTCTAAACTATTTTGGAGAAGAAAGGAGCGGGTATCAGTGTCTCAAAAAATGTGATATATGTCTTTCCGGTAAAATCGAAGAAACAGACATCACTATAGAAGCGCAAAAGATTTTATCCTGCATTTTTCGCGTTCCCTATCCTGTTGGCGTTTTAACAATCGCCCAAATACTGAACGGTTCAAATGCTAAACGGACAACAAGGTTCCAAAATCTATCCACTTTCGGAATTATGAAAGATAAAACACAGGACGAGATTAAAGATATAGTTGACGCGCTTATTGATAAAGAACTCGTCAACCGAGAATCTGGAAAATATCCAACTCTAACGCTCAACAAAAATTCTTGGAAAATACTTACGCAAAATCAAAAAGTCATTATCAAAACAAAAGAAGTTCAAGAAATAAAACAAGAAATAGATCACGAAATAGAACTTTTTGAATTGTTGAAACAATGGCGAAGGGAAACAGCCAACAAAGAAAATGTGCCTTCATTTGTTATTTTTTCAGACAAAGTCCTAACCGACTTATCAACTTACTTACCTTTCACCGAAAAAGATTTGAAAAAAATCCCCGGCATCGGCGAGAAAAAGTTTGAACAATACGGAAGTTCTCTTTTGACAATAATCAACCAATTCTGCCAAAGCAAGAATATACCCTCTCAAATAGAGTCACTTAAAAAAATAAGAATACCAAAAACAAAAACAGGATACCAAACAACCTCTGACACTCTCTCGGAAACTTACGCTTTTTACCAAAGAGGTTTGAGTATTGAGCAAATCGCCCAAAAACGCGAATTAAAAGCAGATACCATCGCCACCCATATTGCTGAACTCTTTATCCAAAAACGCGTCCCCACCACTGAATTAACTAAATTCATCTCCCCAAAAAAAATACAAAATATAAAAAGAGCTTTCAAAAAAATAGGTGGCAATCCCCAATCCCAACAACTGCGACCCATCAAAGATATTCTCCCACCAGACTATACCTACTCCCAAATCCGTCTAACTCAATCCGTCCTGATAGCAGAAAAAAAATAGAGTCCTCGTGGAGTACTCTACGAGGACTCTATAATATAAATAAAGTTGTTTTCCACCTCCACCTTGCTTTCCCGTCTAAAATAACGTATAATTATTACATAGACGTTTTGTCATAAAGCGTCTGTGTTTTTAGGTTTTTAGATAAGTCATTAAAAAATGGACTTTTTTATTCGCTACATAAACTATATTATCCCTACTATTTTTGCTGTTTTAATAATTTGGAATATTGTATTACATATCAAATTATTACAAATTAATAAGAAGCTCAAAATCTTCTTTAACGGTAAAAAAGCATCTGATTTGGAGGGTGTTTTATTTGAAGCAATTAAACGCCTTAAGCAATCAGAAGAAAACAATAAAAAAATTTTTGAATCAATAAATAAACTTCAAAAATTAACCTACAAGAGTATTAAAAAAGTTGGTATAGTACGCTTTAACCCATTTCAAGATACTGGCGGCGATCAAAGTTTTTCTATCGCCTTGCTGGATTCTTACAATAATGGTCTAGTCATTTCCAGTCTATACACGCGTGAAGGAACACGTATTTACAGCAAACCAGTAGAAAAGGGTTCATCAAAATATCCATTTTCTAAGGAAGAACAGAAAGTGTTAGAACAAATTGGAGTTAAAACAAGAAATGAAAAAAGAAAATAACAAAATTAAAACTGATAATAGACCACCCGTCGTGGTCATTTTAGGTCATGTCGATCATGGCAAAACTAGTATTTTAGACTATATCCGCAAGACCAAAGTTGCCGCGCGTGAATCTGGTGGTATTACCCAGCATATTGGCGCCTATCAAATTGAACATCAAAATAAAAAAATCACTTTTATTGATACTCCCGGGCACGAAGCGTTTTCCGCAATGCGCGGACGCGGAGCGCAAATCGCTGATATTGCCATTTTAGTCATTGCTGCCGAAGAAGGATTAAAACCGCAAACAAAAGAAGCTATTCAACACATTCAAAAAATCGGTATGCCGTCTATTGTGGCATTTAATAAAATTGATAAACCAGAAGCTCAGCCAGAAAAAGTTAAAAACGAATTAACAGAAGCCGGTGTTTTAGTTGAGTCTCGCGGTGGAGATATTCCTTCTATTGAAGTTTCAGCTCAAACAGGACAAGGCATAGACGAACTTTTGGAGATGATCAACTTAATTTCTGAAATGCAAGAATTAAAAAGCACTAATGATCTTCCAGCTATCGGAGTGGTTGTAGAATCCTATCAAGACGATCGCAAAGGGCCAACTGCCACCGTTATTGTCAAAGAAGGCATATTGAAAACAAAAGATATTATCGGTACCAATACAGCTTTTGGTAAAATAAAATCTCTTGCAGATTTTCAGTTAAATTCAATTGACGAAGCATCTACTTCTACCCCTGCGGTAATTATTGGTTTCAACCAAGTTCCTCAAGTCGGTGAACAATTTAAAATATTTGATAGTATAGAAGAAGCTGAAGAATATACTAAGAAAGAACTATCCAAAAAAGAACCAGAAGATGAAAGCGCCGAAACATTAGATATTGAAGAAGATAAAAAAGTTTTAAATATAATTTTAAAATCAGACGTTCATGGATCGTTGGAAGCCATTCGTGAATCATTGAAAAATATTCCTTCAGGAGAAGTCGTTTTGCAATTTTTAAGAGCTGATGTTGGCAATGTCAACGAGGCGGATATTAAAACAGCAGAAATGTCTAAAGCAATCATTGTTGCTTTCAGAGTTAAGGTTCCATCTGCCGTTGGACAAACCGCTCAGAGAAAAAACATTTCTATATCCACTTTTAATATTATTTATGAATTAATTCAAAATGTTCGTGAAAAAATGTCACAACTACTTGAGCCAGAAGTTATCACCGAAACAGTTGGTAAACTAAAAATATTAGCCATATTCAAAACAGATAAAAACAGACAGGTTATCGGTGGTCGCGTTATTGATGGTATTATCAAAAAAGGTACTATGCTTAATATTGTCCGTAACGGACAGTTTATTGAACAAGGCAAATTGATTCAATTACAAAGAGATAAAAAAGAAACCAATGAGGTTTCCAGAGATCAAGAATGCGGTGTGTTGGTTGAAAGTTCCGCAACAATAGAAAAAGGAGACGTTTTAGAATTTTATACTGAAGAAAAGAAAAAAAGAGAGATATAAATATATATTAAATCTCGAGTGTCATTCCCGCGAAAGCGGAAATCCAGTAAAGAATCCGCTTTCGGTAGACTGGATTCCCAATCAAGTTGGGAATGACAAATAAATGTCTGAACGCATAAAAAAAGTTAATGAGCTAATTAAGCAAGAAGTTAACGCTATACTTCTCAAGGAAGTTGATTTTGGCAATGCTATTGTTACAATAACCGACGTTGATACATCTTCCGGACTGAAACATGCGAAAATCAAAATTATTATTTATCCAGAAAGATTGACTGAAGAAGTATTTCAGATATTGGAAAAAAATATCTATGATGTTCAACAAGTTTTGAATAAAAGATTGAAAATGAAATATGTACC
The DNA here is from genome assembly GCA_043818835.1 of bacterium. Lineage (GTDB taxonomy): Bacteria > Patescibacteriota > Minisyncoccia > Portnoybacterales > UBA2143 > JBDRFK01. The sequence continues at coordinate 4,913 of JBDRFK010000006.1, forward strand.
CAAGATTAAGTTTGAAATAGACAAAATAGAAGTTGAAGCGCAAAAATTAGAAAAGACATTAAAGCGAATTGATAAGTAATAGAATTTGTCATTCCCGTTTTCACGGGAATGACAAATGGAGACAGTCGCCTTGTATCTTGAAAATACTCTTATTTATGTTATGCTATTGCCATAACGTTGGCCGCGTAGTCAAGTGGTTAGACAACGGTCTGCAAAACCGTTTACGCCGGTTCGATTCCGGCCGCGGCCTCCAGATAGTATATTCTATAGTATATGCCTATTTAATAAATACGCCTGGGTGGCGGAATTGGCTTACGCGCACGACTTAAAATCGTGTGGGTTTATCCCATGTGGGTTCGAGTCCCACCCCAGGCACCATAAATCAAAAAGACTCCTTGTAGGTAGGGGTCTTTTTGATTAGATTACCAGTATCTCTACTTCAGCATACCGAACTCCAAATTGCATAGCTTGTTCTCGTGTCTCGAACCAAATGTCTATTTTATGGTCGTTCTTACGAGCCATACGGTCTTCAACCACAAAAACTTTATCGCCAAATAGAGAAGGAATTTGCACCCTAGTACCAAACTTTAAGAAGTTACAAGCAATAATACCATCATGCACTTGTGTTCCTAAAGCTGTAGTAAAAGGCGTAGAGTCAGTCTGGTCTGGCGTGCTTGAATACGCAGTAATAATAACATACTTACTAGAAGCTACTACTGGCGTATATGGATTAATTTGAGCCACCAAAGCATATCCCTGCAAAGTAGCCAATTTATCATTAGGAGATAAATCTGATGCTACTTTTACAGAATTGAAAATGCTATTATTCCATACATCATAAGACGAAGCTATAATATTTTTGATAGAGCTTAATTGAGGCATAGCCAAGTTAAAAGCTAAGCCAACAAATACCGGTATAGATGCAAATTTTCTTTTTGTATACATATTTTTTAAATATTTTGTTTGTTTTAAAAAAAAGACAAACAAAAAATCCCCTTTCGAGGATACTTGAATACTAACATATTATATTTGATTTGTCAATAGTTTTAGTGTAAAAACAGCAAAAAACGGCTTATTTAAGCCATTCTATAATGATTGAAGGGGCTGTTCCCCGCGCCTTATTTTTCTTGTTTTGTATTTGATAAATTTTATAAAAATTTCCTTGTTTCGCTTGCTACTCTTTGATACTTTTGCCGTATCATCGCCAATGCTTCTGGGGTTACCTCCTTCAGATTGCGATAAACTTGCTTGTCCATCTGCTCATCACCAAAGGTCAAACGATGTTCATCATTAGTTAATGCATCGCCAATAATTATTATACCATTTTGAGTCCTACCACATTCAATCTTCATATCCCACAAATCATAACCCAATATTCGCCACAAACGATGGAGCAGAATAAAAGACTTCAAACTCAATTCCCGTAAAATAGCCAATTCCACCAAGTTAGTAGGAACATTCGACATATTTTCTGAAGGATTTAAGCTTGCTAGACGCAATTCCGGTCTACAAAAACCTACAAATGTACTATTATCGCCCTTTCTGGGTTTACTAGGATCCCATAATTTGAAGAGTCCCTGCTCTTGATTCCATTCCATCAATGGGTCGCCTTGCTTGTCATCCTTCAAATAGAACTCTACCACCAAAGGATCAATTTTGGTCCCTTTTTCAACATCAGGATAACGTTTTAAATAAGATCCGTCCGCTCTGCCTCGCACAACAACTTCTGTTTTTAACATTAATAATCGCACCGCCAAAAATGAATTGTCGCTTGTAACACGCACAAAATGATTTGGAATACCTTCTGAACATAAACGTTCGAAAATATTACAAGTCATATCATTAGAAAAAACACCTTTGCCTTTAATGATATCATGACGTTTGCCGTTCCCCGCTGTGATATCATCCTTATGGACAATATCAACGTAATTAAAATTACTTGTGTTATAAATTATTTTCGTTTTTCCTTCAGAACTTTTTCCTTCTCTTTCTGTATCCAAAATTATTCCTCCTATATAAATTGTTATTAGGGAACTACTTCTTATTTAAAAGCTAGAGCGGGAGACGGGACTCGAACCCGCGATCTTCTGCTTGGCAAGCAGACATTCTACCACTGAACTACTCCCGCATAATCACAAATCATTCTTACATTTATTGTAAAACAAATCAGTCCAAACCATTATTTTTTCTTTTAATCCTCTGCTACTAACATGAATTTCGCAAATACCATACCTCAACCGATTAGTCGGATGTCTGCCTTTAATAAACTGTGTTTTATAAAAATTTGACTGAAAAATTCCAGTAACATAACACCAATATTTTTTACAATAACTTTCAGATAAATCTGGGTATAAGATAATATATGCTTTAATTTTCTCCTTGGGAACATTACAAATAATTTTCAAAAACTTAACAAAAATTTCAATCATTCTTGTATCTGTATTGCTTAATCTCACCATTCCATTCACTAATTTGCTATCTCCCTCACCCCAATATAAAATTAAACCAGCTACAAAAAGAGGATTAATTAGCAATTTATCAAATTCTCCTCTCGCTTCTTTTGCGATATGTCTCTCTCCATTCTTCCCATTTTATTTTGTTGTTCTTAGATATGGACAACATCCTATATCGAGATAATATATTATTTTTCTTAGATAGATCTTTTTTAATTTTCTTGGACCAATCTAAGTCTCGAAACCAACAAGACAACGTGCTTTTAGGAATATCTAATTTTTTACTAATATTTAAATAACTCAACCCTTGCTTTCTAAGTTTTATTGCTAAATCTTTATCTTTACGCATAAAATAGACTTGTTGTTATCCCTATATTGATTATAGACCAATAGTCTATTTTTTTGGAAGAGCAATTATCTAAACCTGTGCTGAGGGTCGGAGTCGAACCGACATGGCCGGTTTTTCAGACCGGTGCAATGACCACCTTTGCTACCTCAGCAAACTTTGATTTCAACGTTCTGCTATTGCCATACTATCAACCACAACTCACAAGGCAAAAGGCAAAAACTGGTGGACCCAGGGAGAATCGAACTCCCCGCTCCTCCATGCCATGGAGGTGTTTTACCACTATACTATGGGCCCCAAAATCACATTTCAAGTGCCCTCGGAGGGAATCGAACCCCCATCAAAGGCTTAGGACGCCCTTGTTCTATCCATTGAACTACGAGGGCAATTCAACTTTTAATAATACAGTATTCATGATATAATATTGACGGTTTATAGTCAACAAAATATAATTGTGAAAGTAATTTTTGTCATTCCCGCGAAAGCGGGAATCCAGTAGAGTATTGATAAACACTGGATTCCCAATCAAGTTGGCAATGACAGCAAACGAGTTATGCAAAAATCACCGACCGTAGAATTAGTCAAAAAAGTCAGTCCAGCAGTCGTTAGTATTATTATAACTAAAGACCTACCAAAAGTTAGAAAATATTATGTCCAACCTTTTGATGAATTTTTTGGACCATACGGACAACCCGTCCCTAAATATCGCCGAGAAGGAAAACAAAAAGTAAAACTCGGTGGTGGTAGTGGTTTCTTTGTTTCAGAAGATGGCATTATATTAACCAATAGACACGTGGTCATCGCTCCTGATGTAGATTACACTATCGTCACATCCGATGATAAAAGTTATACAGCCGAAGTGCTTGCCCGTGATCCTGTCCACGACATCGCCATTATTAAAATCAAAGATGAAAAAGCTAAAAATATTAAATTCCCGATAATAGACCTTGGTGATTCCAGCCAAAGTGAATTGGGCGAAGACGTCTTAGCTATTGGTAATGCTTTAGGTACATTCAACAACACAGTTTCTACTGGTGTCATTTCTGGACTAAGCCGACTTATCACCGCTACCGACGCAATGTCTGGACAAATAAACGAATTACGCGGTCTTATCCAAACCGATGCCGCTATCAATCCGGGAAATTCTGGTGGCCCACTAATCAACTATGAAGGAAAAGTAATCGCCATTAACGTAGCTATTGTTATGGGAGCGCAAAACATCGGGTTCGCCATTCCAATCAACAATGCTAAAAAAGATTTAGAAGATTTAAAAGAACACGGCAGAATTATTCAACCATTCTTGGGTGTACGATACATTATGATTAACAAGGCTTTGAAAGAACATTTTAAAGAAAGATTTAATGTTGCTCTGCCTGTTGATTATGGCGCATTGGTTATGCATGAACCGGGTATTAATGACTCTGCAGTCGTTCCCGACAGCCCAGCGGCCAAAGCCGGTATAGTTGAAAATGATATTATTTTGGAATTTGGCGGTAACAAGCTTACCCAAAAGAAACCACTGCAAGAACTTATTCATAAGCACAAACCAGACGATGTTATTGAAGTTAAGATTTTACGTGGCGATAAAATTGGTACTGTTAAACTGAAATTAGAAGAAAGAAAATAACCAAAAACCGCATATTTAAGCGCAAATAAACGGCTCATACCCTGAGCCGTTTATTTTATAGTACTAAATATGGATATTATTAGATAATTATTCCCTTCCCTACAATCAATCTAAACAATCCAAAAACAATTGGTAGGATAAAATCAAAAGCAAAAAATATAAAGAATAATAAAATCACCATTCCATATCTTTCTAAAAACTTTGTAACGTTATCAGCTGATTTTGGCAAGAAAGTAAAAAGAATTTTGGAACCATCCAGAGGTGGAATCGGCACTAAATTAAATATTGCCAAGATAATATTAATCAAAACAATAAAACCGAACAATTGAGCCAGATTAGCCAAACCAGCGTTATTAACCGGCATAAAACGAATCGCCAAACCAAAAACTAAAGCTACTAACAAATTAGATGCTGGACCAGCGATAGCCACTTTGGCCGAGCCATATTTTTGATCATGCAAATTATATGGATTATACGGCACTGGTTTCGCCCAACCAAAGATTGCCCGACCATAAGAAAAAACATAGACCATTACAGGCACAACAAACGAGCCCCAAAAGTCCAAATGCTTAATTGGATTCAATGTTAATCGCCCAAAATCCTTGGCTGTTGAGTCGCCAAGTTGATAAGCCATCCATCCATGAGAAAACTCATGAATAACAACTGACATTAATAATATTACTAATTGGAACACTATAAAAATAGGATTGTTCATAACTCTTGATAAATTTATTAAAATATGTAATTATATAGCAGTAACAGTTAAAAGCCAATTAGTTAATCAGCCTTTAACTATTCTAACTTTTTTTAACTAAAATAACAATATGTCAAGAAGATGTCCGCTCTGCGGTAAACAATCAATGCTTAGAACTAAATGGAAAAAGGTGCATAGCGCCTATAATCCAGTTGCAAGAACTAGAAAATACCCAAACTTACAATGGACTATTTTGCCTAATGGCAAAAGAATCAAAGCCTGTACTAAATGTCTCAGAACATTGAATAAAAACACTACAAAAAGCAAAAAAACTAAGTAAGTTTTTATGTCTAACTTTTATAGAAAACAGATAGAACGTTTATTGTCCTCTACTGATATAACTATTGATGGCAATAACCCTTGGGATCTTCACGTTCACAACAAAAAATTATATAGAAAAGTTTTAGCCGAAGGCTCACTTGGATTAGGTAAAACTTATATGAACGGCTGGTGGGACTGCGATCAGCTCGATGTTTTAATTGATAAAATATTACGAGGAAATCTCCAGAATAAAGTCAAAAAAAACAGGAAGATAATTCTATATACCTTGGCAGCGATTATTACTAATCGCCAATCCACCAAGAGAGCTTTTGAAGTTGGTGAAAAACATTATGATATAGGTAATGATCTATATAAAGCCATGCTTGATAAGCGTATGGTTTATACTTGCGGTTATTGGAAAAATGCCACTACACTCGATGAAGCTCAAGAGGCAAAATTAGATTTAGTTTGTAGAAAATTAAACTTACAACCGGGTCAAAAAATATTAGATATCGGTTGTGGTTGGGGAAGTTTTGTTAAATATGCCGCAGAACACTATGGCGTTACAGCTGTCGGCATTACAGTTTCTAAGGAACAAATCAAATTAGCAAAAAGTATATGTGCTAATTTGCCAATTGAAATACGCCTACAAGACTACAGAGAAATTAATGAAAAATTTGATCATATCGTTTCATTAGGTATGTTTGAACATGTTGGTTATAAAAACTACAAAACATTTATGCAAGTAGCGTGCAGATGTTTAAAAGATAATGGCTTATTTTTACTTCATACAATTGGTGGGAATAAGTCAACAAAGAATATTGATCCTTGGATTGATAAATATATTTTCCCGAATGCCAATCTTCCATCAATAACTCAAATTGGCAGGTCAATTGAAAATTTATTCATTATGGAAGACTGGCATAATTTAAGCACAGATTATGATAAGACTCTAATGGCTTGGCATAAGAACTTTACCAATAATTGGAATAGCATCAAAGATAAATATGATGATGAATTCTACAGAATGTGGAATTATTATCTACTCTCTTGCGCTGGTACATTTCGAGCAAGATACAGCCAAGTCTGGCAGTTGGTGCTTTCTAAAAACGGCGCCAAAAAAAGTTATCAATCAATAAGATAAAAAAGAGACGATATGTAATCGCCTCTTTTTTAATATAGATTATAATCTATATTACCTACTCTTTAATGCCGTCTAAATTCACGTCGTATAATATTGCTTCTTGAATTAAACGGTACTTGATAATTTCACTTGGCTTAAACCAAATTTTAATTTCCACTTCCGCTTCATCAACACTTCCTGAAGCATGAATGAGATTTCTTACAGCGCGACTATCCACATCAGCTATTCTATAAGAATCTATAGTCAAATCGCCTCTAATAGTCCCAATATCAGACGTTAAAGGCTCTGTACCACCAGTAATTTTACGGACAATACCTACCGCTTCATTGCCCTCCCAAACCATCGCCACAACAGGACCAGAAGAGATATATTTCTGTAAACTATCTAAAACTTTAAGTCCACACTGATGAGGATCATCAAAAGGAGGTTTGAGTCCTTTTTTGATATATGATTGTTTAGCCTTCTCACCCGTTTCGTCTATCCATTCTTTTCTGACCGAATAATGACGTTTGACCAGTGCAGGAGTTGGAATCAAAAACTTTAACCCTGTCAACTTTAACCCTGTTCGCTCATAGCGTTTGATCAGTTCTCCAATCAAAGACCTTTGAACACCATCAGGCTTAATTAATATTAATGTTCTTTCTTTTTGAAATTTTATTTTCTTATCCATATGCCTCATCTTAACTAAAAAAAATAAATTTTGCAACCATTTAATTTATCACTTCTATCTTAAATCCATCGCTCAATATTTTAACATCGCCAAATAAGTCTGTTCTATAAATTAAAGTGTTTTTTAGTCTTTCTAAAACATCCGGATGAGGGTGTCCATAGCGATTTTCTCCTACCGAAATTATTGTCATCTTAGGACTAACTTTATTGATAAAATTTTGACTACTAGAATTTTTACTGCCGTGATGCGCCACTTTCAAAATTTCTGATTTTAAGTTTTGATTTGAATTTACTAAAACATTTTCAATTTTCTTATCTATATCACCAGTCAATAAAAACTCTGCATCTTTATAATCCAACTGCAAAACAACTGAAGAATTATTTGTATCATCGGCAAAATATTCTTTTCTGTTTTGATCAGGCCATAAAATTTTGATATCGATATCTTTATCCAAAATTATCTTTTGCCCCATTTGAGCAATTTTTACTTTAATGTTTTTTTCTTCAATTATTCTTTGCCATTCTTGATAAGTTGCATTGTCTTTATCCGCCCCACCAATAAAAACAAGTCCAACATCAAAACGATTTAAGACTTCCACTAATCCCGTCAAATGATCTTCATCAGGATGAGTTAAAACAATAATATCAATATACCTGTCATAAAAAGACAAGACGCTGCCTAATTTTTCTAAAACCATATTGTCTGGTCCACCATCAACCAGCACCTGTCTTTTGTTTGGCGTTTCAATAAAAAGACTATCGCCTTGCCCAATATTAAAAAAGACAATTTTCAATAAATTATTTGGATTACTTGTAAAAATAATAAACCAAATAAAGATAGTGATTATCATCAAGAACATCAAATATTTATATTTTCTTTCTACTAACATAAATAATTAGTAATAAATAATATAGTATCAAAAACACCAGATGAAAATTTTTAATTTCCATTGATGCCAAGGGAATTATAGATAAATAATCAATTGTTTTAAATATATAATTCAGAAGCAACCATAAAGGAAAAGATATTAAACGCGCTAATGTTACACTAATAAACCCCGTAAAACTTGTTATCAATCCGCCAATCATCAAAAAGGGCAGTATTGGCACAATTAATAAATTAGCTAAGGGAGATATAAACGAAACCCGGCCAAAATGAAAAATTAAAAGAGGTAAAACGCCAATTTGCGCCGCCAAGGTTAAGTTAATAATATCTTTCGTTGCAAATAGATTTGGCAGTTTTTCTAAAAATTTATCCAGAATTGGTTTAATATAGATAATACTTAGACAAGCCATAAATGAGAGTTGAAAACCAACGTCAGTCTTTAATAATAAAGGATTTATAGCTAACATTATTGCCGCCGCAAAAACAATTATCCTCCCAGATTCTTTTAAGCGACCTGTGTGTTGGGCGAATAAAAGAAAGCCGGCCATCAGGCCGGCGCGCGCCGCCGAAGGCGGCGCGCCCATCATTAAAATATAACCAAATAAAAATATAAAAGTAAAATAAAAAGATTGCCGACGCCA
>JBDRFK010000007.1:0-35594 GCA_043818835.1 bacterium
TTTTTAAAACAAGTTTTCTTATCAGAAAACAAAAGAAAAGGAATACATCAGCTAACACGGCATATCCGGTTTCGGCTTTTATACAAAAGCCTCCACCCATATTTGCCTCCGCTACGCTACGGCAAACATCAGATATGCCGATACGTTGTCAGAAATAAATTTTTTTCTTTATTTTAAATTTTTCTCAATCTGCTTTTTTTGAATAAGGAATAATAAGTTTTTTTATTTGTTTTAAAAGGGGTATAAGGAGTGTTTTCTCCGCTATGCTACGAAAACGATTTATTTATAAATTTCATTAAAACTATATGGCAAAAAATGAGCTAAAAAAAATAAATAATTTTGTTATCTTTCAAACCGATGAAGGCAAAGTTAATATTGATGTATTTTTCGCAGACGATACTTTATGGCTGACACAAAAAGTAATGGCTGAACTTTTTGGCACCACGAAACAAAATATAAGCTTGCATTTACAAAATATTTTCAAAGAAAAAGAATTAAATGAAAAATTAGTTGTCAAGGGTTTCTTGACAACTGCCAGTGATAATAAAATGTACCAAACTAAATTTTATTCCTTAGATGCAATTATTGCCGTTGGTTATAGAATAAATTCTAAACAAGCAACAGAATTTAGAATTTGGGCGACAAAAATCTTGCAGGAATTTATTATAAAAGGTTTTTCAATGGATGACGAGAGATTAAAGCAAATAAAACACTTTGGGAAAGACTATTTTGAAGAAATGCTGGAGCGAATCCGCGAAATTCGCGCTAGCGAACGCCGGTTTTATCAAAAAATTACTGATATTTTTGCTCTTTCCGCCGATTACGACAAAAATGCGGAGATAACACAAAATTTTTTTGCATCAGTGCAAAATAAGCTGCATTGGGCGATTACAGGGCAAACCGCCGCTGAAATTATTTACAAAAATGCCGATTCTAAAAAAGTATTTATGGGACTTAAAACTTGGAAAAACGCGCCAAAAGGAAAAATCCTCAAAAATGATGCCGTAATTGCCAAAAATTATTTGAATGAAAAACATATTGAGGAGCTAAATCGTATTGTTTCGGCTTATTTGGATTTGGCAGAAAATAACGCAAAACGACAAATCGTAATGAATATGAAAAATTGGGAAAAATTTATGAAAAATTTTTTAGAACTATCAAATTATCCGATTTTAACTCACAAAGGAAAAATTTCAGCTGAAGAAGCGCGAATAAAAGCTGAAGCAGAATACGAAAAATTCCGTATTGAACAAGATAAAAATTATATTTCTGATTTTGACAAAGAGGTAAAAAAACTAATTAACGGTCACAAAAATAAATAAAATATTTTGATTTGATTATTATGACTAAAACCATATTTTTTGATATATACCAAACACTTTTGTCGGTTGATGATTCGGGAAACGATACGGCATGGAATATTTTTTCTGATTATTTTAAAAATAATGGAATTGAAATCAATAATCTGGAATTCAGTAATCTGGTAAGTATCGAAAATAAAAAATATTATCAAAATGTCGGAGATATTAAAATGATAAAAAAACATCATAATTTATTCAATTCCATAAATACAGTATTTTTAAATCACGGAATAAAAATCGAAAAGAGTATAATATTAGACTTAATTTGGCAATTTCGCAAAAAATATACCACCGATCTTCACATTTATCCAGGTGTTAAAGATATGCTGTACAAATTATCAAAAGTGTATACTCTATCAATCGCAAGCTATACACAAAGCTCTTATACATATCTGGAACTGGAAAAATTTAAAATATCTCAATACTTTTCACATTTTATTTTTTCTTCCGACATTGGCTATAGAAAAACCGATCCTGAATTTTTTAAAATATGCCTAAAAGAAACTAAAAATTTGCCACAAAATTGTATTATGATTGGTGATAATTATCTGCAAGACATAGTAACTCCTAAAAAAGTTGGGTTTAAGGCTATTTTGATAGAAAATCCTGAAACTAACAAAAAAAACCATATTAAAAAAATCCAACCAGACGGTATTGTAAAATTAAAAAATATTTTCACATTACATTCGGTCATAAAATCGCTTTAAACAAAACAGCATAAGGAGTTTTGGGCTTCGGGAATTCACCCCTTTAATTCCCCTCTTCCCGAAGCCCAAAACGAAAAAATCAAATTTTCTATTTCAATAAACATAATCAGTCCCAGCTAACACGAGATAAAAAATTTACATCGCGCAACACGGAGTAAACAGTTCAAAAATTTTGCATTACTGACTTTTTACATTAATGAATGCAAAATTTTCTCTCCCAAATTCGTTTTCCTTGTAAGGTTGCAATTAAAAATATTTGCCGATATAATAAAATCAGTTAAATCAACAAAATAATCAATAAAAATCGGAAAACGAACTTCGTTTACTCCGATACATTTGGCAAAATATATGTTTTTCTTTAAAGCTATAATAATCTAAAAATATGTTCAAAGAATTTAAAGAGTTTGCCGTAAAAGGCAACATGATAGACATGGCTGTTGGTATCGTTATAGGAGCCGCTTTTGGTAAAATCATAAGCTCTCTTGTCACAGACGTTATCATGCCTCCAATTGGAGTAATATTAGGAGGTATAGATTTCTCTAATTTAGTAATAACCCTTCAAAAAGCCACTGAAACCACTGAGGCAATAACCCTCAATTATGGCCTATTTATCAATGCTGTGATTGACTTTATAATAATTGCTTTTGCAATATTTATTGTGGTTAAACAGATTAATAGGTTCAAAAAGAAAAAAGAGACAAAACCAAATAAACCAGCTGAAGAAGTGTTACTTCTAAGAGAAATTAGAGACCAGCTTAAGAAAAAATAATCAAACCACCTATTCTTAAAACAACCTAATGACCAATAAAAACACATGGCTGTCAAAAATTAAAAGAACATTGACTTCTGTTTTGCCGGTTGCTAAAAATAGGACGGGCAAATGCATTGATTGCGGAGCTTGTTGTAAATTGCCGAATATTTGTCCTTTCTTAAAGTTTAAACCGAATGGCAAATCTTATTGTTCAATCCATTTCATTAGACCTCTAAATTGTAGAAAATATCCAAGAACTGAATCTGAACATATTACTCAAGATACCTGTAGCTTTAAGTTTAAGAAATAAGATAATTCTATGTCTAAAAAAATCATAATTATTGCAATTATTGTTATCGCTGTATTGGCCTTGGCGACAATTGTTTATTTTAAACACTCTTTTAAAAAATGTGAAAATTGCGCTCTTTCTACAAGCCAATTATCCCCTTTCGGCGGACATATTTGTTATACAAAAGAATGCCACGAGACAGCGAAAGAAATTGGCATTAAATTTTTAAGAGGTGGAATAGGAGAAAAGATTATTTGGGAAGTTGTGGAGCCAAATCTCGACGGCGATTATAACTGGAAAAATATTGATAACGCCTTTAAAGAAGTTGAAAACTATGGATTTGAATTGATGGAAACTATCAAAGCGACAAATCAAAAAGACCAAAGATTATGTCATTCTGATTGCCGACCAAATGAAAGATGTAAATACAACCCATGTAATTGGGATAAATATGAAGACTTTTTAAGAGAAGCCGTAAATAGATACAAAGAAAAAATTAAATATTGGCAGATAGAAAACGAGCCAGCAAAGGGAAATTATTATTGGGGCACTCCCGAAGAATATGCCGAATTATTGAAAAAATCATATAAAGTAATTAAAGCCGAATGTCCTGACTGCAAAGTTTTAAATGCGGGAATGATGTATTGCAATTATGTTAATGAGTACCACGATTATTTTCCCGCTATGATGAAATCTCTTAGTGGTAAATGCAATAGCACTGGTTGCTTTGATATTTTTGACATTCATATTGGCGAAAGTTGTGTCGGCGATCAACAAGAAAGAATAGATTTTTCTAAAATACATTCAACAATAAATATCGCTTATAATGATATTATAGAGTTATTATCTTCAAATAATATCCCGTTAAAACCATTTTGGGTTTCAGAATTCGGTCCGCTCACTTGCAAAAATTGTCTGGGCATTGAAGATGCTTTAATCAAATCTTATATTACTGGCCTAGAACAAGGTTTTGAAAAATTGTTTTGGCGCTTGAGTGAAGCACCCAGTTGGATTATTGATGATAATAGTAATAAGACTAATTCTTTTTACGCTTATAAAACACTTGTAAAGCAAATTGATAATTACACAGATATAGAAAAAATAACCGACGGACAATATAAATTTACTTTTTCACATAAAAATTCTGTTTATGTTCTGTGGTGCGATTCAGAATTATGTTCCTTACCTTCAGAAATACAAGGGCAAGTAACAATAACTAATTACCAGGGAGACAAAACCTTAACAAATGCAAATCAAATTAAATTATTAGAAAGTCCTATTTTTGTAGAGACAAATTAGATTAGAAATAAACGGCTCAGGGTACAGATCAAGGGTATGAGCCGTTTATTTTCTCTTAGATATGCGGTTTTTTGATTTTTTATCTCTCTATTTTTCTAAATCAAGTAAATTTTCTACTTTTTTACTAATTGTTTGCGGTGTAATGCCGTGTTTTTTATTGTGTGCTATTTGCTTTTTACGGCGGCGCTCCACTTCCGCCATTGCCCTCTTTATAGACCCGGTCATTACATCAGCATATAAAATGACTTTTCCCTCAACGTTCCGCGCCGCCCGACCCATTGTCTGAATTAAAGATGTTTCGTTGCGTAAAAATCCTTCTCTGTCTGCATCTAAAATAGCCACTAAAGAAACTTCTGGAAAATCTAAACCTTCTCGCAATAAGTTAACACCTATTAAAACATCAAAATCGCCACGGCGAAAGGCAGTTAAAATTTCGGCTCGTTTTAATGTTTTTACTTCTGAATGTAGATAATTAACTTTGAAATTTTCTTTGGTTAAAAATCCATATAAATCTTCTGCCATCCTCTTGGTTAAGGTATTTACAATCGCCCGCTGTTTTTTGACAACAATTTGTTTTAATTCTTCTATAATATCGTCTATTTGACTTCTGTTTTTCTCCTTTTCAAAAACAGGACGCACTTCTATTACAGGATCAACCAAACCTGTTGGACGAATAATTTGCTCAACAACTTGTTTGGACTTTTTCAATTCCCAATCACCGGGAGTCGCGGAGGTAAAAATCATCGGCCCTATTCTCTGTTCAAATTCAATAAATTTCAAAGGGCGGTTATCCAACGCTGACGGCAAACGCCAGCCGTATTTTGTTAATATTTCTTTACGACTTTTGTCACCTTGATACATTCCTCGTATTTGCGGAATACCAATATGTGATTCATCAATAATCGTTAAAAAATTTGGTTTACCATCTTTTTTAGGAAAATATGACAATAATGTCTCTGGCGGTTCACCTGCCAGCTTACCCGCCAAATGACGAGAATAATTTTCTACACCATGGCAAAATCCCAACGTCTCTAACATCTCCATATCATATCTGGACCGACGATCCAATCGCTCTGCTTCTAAGTAGAGGTTATTATCTTCAAAATACTTTAATCGCTCGGCTAATTCTTTTCCAATTTCTCCGATCGCCTGTTTTATTTGTGGTTTCTGAGTAACAAAATGTTTTGTTGGAAAAATTACTGCTTCGTTTATTTCATCTATAATTTTACCTGTTAAGGCATCGACTAAATAAATTTTATCAATATTTTGCCCGGTCAACTCTACACGATAAGTCATATTTTCCGCCGATGGCATAATCTCAAAAACATCGCCACGCACCCGAAATTCATTTCTTTTTAATTTTAAACTATTGCGAGCATATTGCATCTTCACTAATTGACGAATCAAATCGCCACGTGTCATTGGTTTATTACGCTCCAGATACAAAGCCGACTCTAAATAATTTGAAGGGACACCCAAGTTATAGATACAAGAAACCGAAGCTACAATAATAACATCTTTTCTGGTTAAAAGAGCGCTCGTTGCTTTGTGTCGCAAACGATCAATTTCTTCATTGATCATCGCTTCTTTATTAATATACGTATCTGTTACTGGCATATACGCTTCTGGTTGATAATAATCATAATATGAGACAAAATAGTTTACAGAATTATCTGGAAAGAAATTTTTGTATTCATGATATAACTGTGCCGCCAACGCTTTATTAGGCGCCATCACCAAAACAGGCATATCAAAATGCTTTATCACATTAGCCATTGTAAAAGTTTTTCCAGAACCAGTCACACCCAAAAGAGTTTGATGATTAAAACCTTTTTTAGTACCATCAATCAATTTTTTAATCGCTTTTGGTTGATCGCCACTCGGCTTATATTCTGATTTAAGATTAAAAAGTGACATAGAAACACACAAAAACGTCGCTTTCGCGACCTATAAATGTTATGTTAATTTATAATGGCAATTTTAACCCATTTCAGTCAAAAAGGCAATCAAAATAAACGGCTCAAGGGTATGAGCCGTTTATTTACGCCACAAACAAGAGATATTAGATCTTATAATAACCAATAACAGAGTTTAGTTTTTATCACCAATATTATCTACTGACTCTTCGGCACTTAAATCCTCGCTACCCGTTGACTCCTCGGTAGCCAGTTCTTTAACATCACCATCAGAGGTCATTGGAGCTGATTCTGGGGTAATATCTTTTAACTTGTGTTGTGAAGAAGCATCATCACAATTACATTCTTGTAATGGTTGTCCATGCATTGAGCAACCGTCTGTCTGACAAACACCATGTGTCTCTGAAACTCCTCCGCATTCTGGGCAAATATAGTGTGACATATTTTTTACAAGCAGACAGAATCACTAATAAGAACAATTCGTTTGCTCGCTAAATTAATTATATCAAAATTACTTCTTAGACAATTTTGGCAAAAGGACAATCAAATAGATCGCTGCTAAACCGACTAAGATATAAACAATACGAGATACGGTTGCCATATCACCAAAGATAGTGGCTACTAAATCAAAGTCCATAATACCGACTAAGCCCCAATTTAAACCACCAATTATAACCAATATAGTGGCTATCCAATCTAAAATATTTAATTTATTCATAAGATTCAAATTATTTATAAATTTATATTCGACCTTTATTTTTCTATATTAAAATTTGTTAATATACCTACATTTCTATTTTATAACGCTTAAAATATATAAACAACAAATAATGTGGATAACTTCATAAATTGATTGACTAAACCCTCTCTTTATGATAGTCTGGAAATATCTCAATGAAGTTTATTGTTCAAATTCTAACGAATGCTGTAGCTATATTTTTAGCCAGTTGTTTGGTTCCCGGATTTGTTTTTTCTGGAAATATTTTAATGCTATTAGTTACTGGATTGGTTTTAGGATTGATTAATTTCTCTATAAAACCAATTCTAAAACTTATCTCTGCACCACTAATTTTATTAAGTTTAGGATTATTTATATTTATTATAAATATTGCCTTATTATGGTTTTTAGATTATCTTATACCAGAATTAGTAATTACTGGTATGTGGGCTTACTTTTGGGGAGTTATTATAATTAGTGTTGTTAATTTATCTTTTGGAGTTAAAAAGTAATAATTTTTTCAAATTTTAATTTGATGACAAAATTGTTATCCCGTACTTGATACTGGATCCATTCAGACCAAATTTTTAATATGCAAACCATACTATCTATATTGCAAATTATCGTTTCGATTGCCTTAATTGCCACAATTCTATTCCAACAAAGCAGTGGCGGCGGCTCTGCTATTTTTGGTGGCGGAGGCGGAGGTGGAGGTGGTGGCAATTATTACACCAAAAGAGGACTTGAAAAGATACTCTTCAATGCTACAATCGTTTTAGCTGTTTTATTTATTGTTCTAAGTTTTATTAATCTTTTTATTTAATCTTGAGCTTACTCTACAATCGCTACCAAAATACCAATACTAATAATTTTGGTTATTTTAAATGATTTTAGAGTAACTACTAATAATATTCGTATTAAATTAAACAAAATTATATTCTTCCTTAAAAATAAGGCAATTAATTTCTGGGAGACATTCAGAAATATATTTAAAAAATGGCCAACTAAACGCCAATGGTCTTGTTTATTCAAAGTTTTGATGCCTCAAGAACTATGGACGGTCAGAATATTTATTACGTTAATCTTGGTCTCTCTTTCAATATTAATTGTTTCTCGTTACGTTAATCACACACATTTAGAACCTAAAGAAGGCGGAAAATATACAGAAGGATTATTGGGTCAACCACGCTATATTAACCCTATATTATCCCAGACAAATGATGTTGATCGCGATCTTGTAGAAATAATATTCTCCGGTCTTTTCACGTATGATGAAAACAGTAATATTATTCCCGAATTAGCCGATAGTTATTCTGTTGAAGAAGATGGTTTGCTTTATATTATTCATCTTAAAGATAATGTTTTGTGGCACGATGGAGAAAAAGTAACCGCCGAAGATGTTATTTTTACTATTAAATCAATACAAGATACTGAATACAAAAGTCCGCTAAGAACTATTTGGCAAGGTGTTGAAATAGAAAAAATAGACGATCTTACAGTTCAATTCAAAATTAAAAATCCATACGTTCCTTTTTTACATAATTTGACTATCGGTATTTTACCTAAACATCTTTGGGCAGGTATCTCTGCGCAAAATTTCTCATTAGCCGACTATAATCTATACCCAATCGGTTCTGGACCTTATCAATTTAAAGAAATTGATAAAAACAAATCAGGACAAGTCGCATCTATCACGTTAGATAGAAATGAGAATTACTTAAATAATAATCAAGCTCCCTTTATTGAAACAGTTATCTTTAAATTTTATAGCAATCAAGAAGAGTTAGTTAATGCGTATAAAGTCGGTAGCGTTGATGGTATTACCCCATTATCTGCAATAGACCAACCAACAGAAAAGAAAAACGCAACAGTATATCAGATCAATTTGCCAATTTATCATGCCGTTTTCTTTAACCAGACAGAAAGTAAGCCGTTATCAGATAAAAACGTCCGTAAAGCCTTATCTTATGCTACTAATAAAGAAGAGATATTAAATAAGGTTTTGGACAATAAAGGAACTATAATCAATTTTCCTCTACTTTTATCTTGGCTAAACCATGATGAAAATGAAGAATCAGAACATAATTTCAATTTAGATGAAGCAAAAAGAATATTAGATGATAATGATTGGACTGACGAAAACAGAGATGGCATCAGAGAAAAAAAATTAAGTTCAGACGAAGAAGCGACTAAATTAGAATTCGATTTAATCACCACCAATTGGCCTGAATTAGAACAGACTGCCCAACTTATTAAAGATCAATGGGAACAGATCGGGATACAAGTTAATTTAGAAATCGTCGATCCAATAACAATTCAACAGGAATATATTCGTCCGCGTAATTATCAAGCATTGCTTTTTGGAGAAGTGCTTGGCGCCGACCCAGATCCATTTGCTTTTTGGCATTCTTCACAAAAGAAAGACCCTGGATTAAACCTATCACTTTACCAAAACAGAAATGCTGACAAATTATTGGAAGAAGCCAGACAAACTCTTGATGAAAACCAACGCGCAGAAAAATATAAGGAATTCCAGGGCATAGTCAGCGAGGATATTCCAGCAATATTCCTTTACAGCTCAACCTATCTTTATCCAGTTAACAATAAAGTTAAAGGTATTTCTATTGTTAAGTTACCCCTACCATCACAAAGGTTTTGCCAAATTGAGAATTGGTACATAAAAACTAAAAGAATAAATAAATAAGCATTGTCATCCCTGCTTTATTTGTCATTCCCCACTTCTTCCTCTGTCATTCCCGTGGAAACGGGAATCCAGTTAAAATTGAGACTTGCAGATTCCCGCTTTTCCGCCAGAGGGCGGATGTGACGCGGGAATGACAGAAATGACAAACAACCCAGAACAATATTATGAATATCCTAAACATCAACCCACAAATTCGCCATCTTTATGATATGAAAGAAGTTGTTTTTGATAAAGAATGGTTGCAAACAGCTCCCAATATAGATTTGTATTATATGTATCGCAACCTATCCGAAAATACAGAAGATAAAGCTAAATTAACAGAACAAGATTTTCGTTACGATATTACCGTAATGCCCTTTAATATGCTTGGTAAAGAATTTGTTAAAACTGCTGGGCATATTCATTCGCTCGTTCCTGATACCAACATAACTTATCCAGAAATTTACGAAGTTTTAGATGGTAAGGGATTGTTTCTAATACAGTCCTTGCAAAATAATACGATAAAAGATGTTTATTTTATACAGGCTCAAAAAGGAGATAAAGTAATTGTACCTCCAAATTATAGTCATATAATGATCAATATTGGTCCAGCCGAATTAAAGACGGCCAATATGCTCAGTGAAAATTGCCAAAATGAATACGAAATAATCAAAGAAAAAAATGGTTTTTGCTATTTTGGATTAAAAAAAGACCACCAAGAGGTAGAATGGATTAAAAATGAAAAATATTCAGATACACCCGAAATACGAATAACAGAAAATAAACCGCTATTAGACAAATTTGGTATTTCTAATGAAGAATCGTTATACAGCTTAATTAATAATCCGATAAAATTAGACTTTCTTAAAAACCCGCAAAGTTATAGTTGGGAATAAAATCATCTCTTCAATTTGTGAAGAAATATAATTAGAAAAGACACGCCGAAGTGGCGGAATTGGCAGACGCGCGGCGTTCAGGGCGCCGTCCCGCTTAGCGGGGTGTGAGTTCAAATCTCACCTTCGGCACATTAAATATCTGTCCAAATCTTTGATTTGGCAACAGATATTAATCCCGACAAATGTCGGGATAACCAATAACATAAATAAAAAATAAAAAATATGAAAAACACAGATAAAAAAATAGTCACTAAAAAAACATCTAAGGATAAACTTCGCATAATTCCATTAGGTGGCATGGAAGAAGTCGGCCGCAATATGATGGTCTTTGAATATAATGAAGACATTATTATTGTTGATATGGGCCTACAATTTCCAGAAGAAGATATGCATGGAATTGATTATATCATTCCAAATACTGCCTATCTTAAAGACAAACGCGAAAATATAAAGGGTGTTATTATCACTCATGGTCATTACGATCATATTGGCGCTATCCCCCATTCTATGGGTCGTTTAGGTAATCCATCAATATACACTGCCCCACTAACTCGTGGAATGATCATTAAAAGACAAGAAGACTTTCCGCATGCTCCTAAATTGGATATCAACGATGTCAAAATAGACGATAAATTAAAATTAGGTTGTTTTGAAGTGGAATTCTTTCATGTTAATCATAACATTCCAGACAGTATGGGTGTGGTTATTCATACACCTGTTGGCACAATAGTCCACACAGGTGACTTTAAAATTGACCGCAATCCAATTAACGAAAAACCAATTGACCTAGGTAAGATAACAAAATTAGGTAAAGATGGTGTTTTAATGTTATTAGCTGACAGTACAGACGCTGAAACACCAGGTCATTCATTGTCTGAAAGTGAAATTCAACAGAATTTAGAAGAAATCATCAATAATATTGATGGCCGAATTATTGTTGCTACCTTTGCATCTCTCTTAACCCGAGCACAAGAAGTCATCACCTTAGCAGAAAGAGCTGGTAGAAAAGTAGCTGTAGACGGTTACAGTATGCGAACTAACGTGGAAATAGCCAAAGAATTAGGTTATCTTAAAGTTAAAAAAGGAACCCTAATTAAGCCGCAAGAAGCTAATGATTTACCAGATAAAGAAGTCCTTATCTTATGTACTGGCGCGCAGGGAGAAGGCAATGCTGTTTTAATGCGCCTCGCCAATGATCAACATAAATTCCTAAAAATGCATCCTACTGATACAATAATATTCTCGTCATCAGTCGTTCCTGGCAACGAACGCAGTGTCCAGAATTTGCGAGATGTATTGTGTCGCAAGGGCGCAAAAGTGGTGCATTATAAAATGATGGATGTCCACGCTGGCGGACATGCCCCAAGTGAAGATTTGAAAATAATACACAATTTATTGAAGCCAAAATATTTTATGCCAATAGAAGGAAATTATTATATGCTTAAAATACATTCTGAATTGGCGCAAGAATCAGGTATTAAACCAGAAAATATAGTCATTCCTAATAATGGACAAGTTGTTTTGGTTGATAAAAAAGAAATTAAATCAACCAAAGAACAGGTTCCTGCTAATTATGTTATGGTTGATGGATTGGGTGTTGGAGATGTTGGACAAGTTGTTTTACGCGACAGACAAACTATGGCTCAAGACGGTATGTTTGTTATTATTGCGCTTATTGATAGTAAAACAGGATTAGTTTATGGCGAACCAGATATTATTTCTCGCGGATTTGTATATTTAAGAGAGTCACAAGACTTGCTTACTGAAACAAGAAGGAGAATTAAAGATATTGTCGCTCGAACAACTTCATCAGAACATACAGTTAATTGGAATTATGTCAAGGACAATATACGTGACAAAATTGGTAAATTCCTATATACTCAAACTAAAAGACGTCCGATGGTATTGCCAGTAGTTATAGAAATATAAAATTGGTGGGGGGAGAAAAGGTCGAATACAGAACAATAATAAGTAAAAGGAGGTGTTGTCTATATGGATCAATCAAACCAGAATTCAGAATTCAATCAGAACAATCAATCAAACGGACCACAATTTGAATTAGTTGAAACTGGCGGATGGGGTAAAAGATTTCGTGAATGGCTTAATAGATATGGTAGCTCAGTTATTTTACCTATAGTCGCTTTGGCAATTTTGGCCAGTGGAATTTATTTATACGCTACACAAAAACGTCAAGAAACAAATATACTTCTACAACCAGACGAGACTCCCGTCGCAGTTATCAACACAGAGAACTCATCAGATATGCAAATTGACCAAGTTTCAGAAGTTTCAGAAATCAGTACTACAGACGAACAAATTATAGAAAATCTTGTAATAACGCCTGATGTATCAGAGACACCAAACATACAAGAAATAATCCCTGCTGTCCAAAAAAATGAGAATATTATCACCTTACAAGCAGGACAAGGCGAAGGAGTCACGCATTTAGCGCGTAGAGCAGTTAAAGACTACTTAAACACACATAATCGTGAAGGACTCACTAAAGAACATAAGATATATATTGAAGATCATATAAAGGATAGTATTGGCTCAAAAACACTAGCAATTGGTGAATCAATTGAAATTTCCGAGAATTTAATAGAAGAAGCAATTAATTTATCAACTAAACTTACTACTGAACAACTTCAAGTTATAGAACAATTCAGTAGTTTAGTTACTGCAGAATTATAATTTAGCACTTTCCAGTTCTTTTAACAGCAAAACCCCGATACTATCGGGGTTTTGCTGTTAAAGAAAAGATATTAGAGACATCTTAGAGATTTCTATAAATAATTCTTAGTTAAAGTATTCTTCTTGAAAATTATCAGCCAACTGAATGACATAATTAGTTACCTTGTGATACATCCATTTCTTATAATTACTACCACCTAAGTATTTCCCGTAGGCCATTCTTTCGCCTGTTTCTGTGCGTTGATTAGCGCCACCATCAGATAATTTAATAGCCGCCGCAGTAAAGGCGTCTAAGTGATTCCATGGATTAGGTGGATTATGACCAGTTAAAGATACTACACGTTCTCTATATGCCATCCATGTTGTTGGCATAAACTGTGCTACACCCATTGCTCCCCCACAACCATACCATGGCTCTGCAGAAACTGGTTGCAAATCAGGATTAAGTCCTAATTCCTGACAAATTTGAAAAAAGGCATCTTTTTCTTTACCTGATTTAGTAATATATCCCAGTTCTCGATAACATTGATACATATCTTCTTTCCAATTGCCAGTGCCCACATTTAATCCTAATCGCGACTCCGCTTCCAAAACACCTAATAAAAACGCTGGTCTTATACCCGTCTTGGAAGCTGCAAAAATAGCATTCTGAACTGCTTCATCTAGGGTAATATTATACTTATCTAATAATGATAGCTGTTCCTTAATATGACCAATATTACTTTCTGCATCTTGTATTAAACTTTGATACATTTCTTCCTCGCCTCTGGTTTCTTTAAGTAAACCTTCTTTTCTATTCTGTTGATAAGACACATTATTACGCTGAACTTCCTGCAAAGAACGTAATTGATATTGTTGTGCTCTTTCAGATTCCTGTTCATCTTTTCGCTCAGTTAAATCTGTTTTTAACGCTCTAATATTATATAAGGTTTCTTGTAAACCCTGTTGCGCACTCTCCAAAGCATTAATCTCATCAAAAAAATCAGCTAAACTATCATTCTTTAAAACTATCTCAAGTAAATTATCTTTATCGTATTCTTCAACCAATCTTATGTACTCTGCCAAAATATCTTTTTTTATAATAATTTGTCCCTCAACTATATTTATTTTTTCTTCCATATCCTGAATATTAAGCGTACTTTCTTGTATAACCAAATCAATCTGTTTTATTTCTAACCTAATAGAACTAATTTGACTTTCTAAAATATTAATTTCACTTTCTAATGATTTTGCTTTTTGTTTATTTTCTCCAATATTGCCCTGATATTGATTTATCTGTTGCTGTAATTGATTGATTTGAGCCTCAAGTTCTTGACGTAATTCATTCGTATCAGATGCCTTACAAACAAAAGGAATAAATAACAAAAAACACAGGAAAAATAAAGTAATCCTGTGAATTTGTAATTTTCGATTTAATATTTTAAACACCTATTTACCATTAAAAATTAGTAAATTATTCCTCTTTGGCTTCTGCTTCTTTGGCTTCTGCTTTTTCTTCTTTCTCGGTTTTTATATCATCTACTGTCTCTGTTGGAGTCTGATTTAATTCTTCAAGCTCTTCAGCGCTTCTCGGAGGAACTACAGAAACGATCACATCTTCCTCATTAGCTAGAACCTTTACTTTTTCTGGTAAAGAAATATCTCTAATGGAAATCTTATCATCAAAAGTAACTAATTTAGAGATATTAATTGTTATTTCATGAGGCAAATCCATTGGCAATGCCTCAATCTCAAGGTGTTGTAATGATTTTATCAATAGACCACCTTCTTGTTCGACAGCAAGAGAATTACCCACAAAAATTAAAGGAACCTCAGCGCTAATAGTTTCATCCATTTTAACCTGATAAAAATCGACATGGATAAAATCACCACTTATTGAATCTTTGACAATATCATTAATAAGCGCCACCCTATTTTCTTTATCATCTATCTTAATATCTATAAGAGTATTTTCACCAGCTTGATCATACACTTTCCCTAATTTTATAGCATTAATAGATAATAAAATATTATCAACTTTATGGCCATACAAAACAGCCGGAACGAGTCCTTTTTTTCGCAAAGCATTATTCTTACGACCAATATCTTGTCGCAAACTTGCAGATAATTTCAACATAATACTTCTATCCTACCCCAAAAAGACCCTTCAGTCAAGATTATTCCTACGTGAATAGCGAAACCCTTTTCTCTGTCATTACCGCGAAAGCGGGAATGACAAAAATAGGGCTTAAAATGAAGTTTCGCCATTTACGTTATTCCTCTATTACAATAGCCTGAACAGGGCAAATATCAGCTGCCTCCTGAATACAATCAGGAGCCTCATCTATTGTCTTTTTCTCTATTATACTTTCTTCATTGTCCGCATCAACAATATGTACTTTAAGATCCTCACCCATTTTAAAGGCGTTAGGACAAGCCGTAGAACAGCTACCACAGCCAATACATTTTTCTAAATCTAATGTTATTTTCATATATTTTTATTTGTTATCACTCCCAAACAATTTTATTTTCTCTTCAACGACCTTTTGAACCCCTTCAACTACCAGTGGTAAAATCTTGTATGGCGTTGTTTGTTCTGGATTATCAACCAAAGATTTTTTAAGCGACTCCGTAAAAGCAATTCGTAATTCTGTATTTACATTGATTTTAACTATACCTAAATTAATTGCCTCTTTTATATCTTCTTCGGATATTCCAGAACCACCATGCAACACTAATGCAACTCTACCTCCTAATTTATCACTAATTTCTTTTAATCTATCCAAAAATAAACGGGGATTTTTACCACCCTTAAATATACCATGAACATTACCTATCACAACTGCCAAACTATCTACACCTGTTTTTTCCACAAATTCCAATACCTCCTCTGCTTTGGTTAGATCTTCTTTTTTAATTTCAACAGCTTCGTGAATAGCTGAACCTCCTTTTAGGTATCCCAACTCTCCTTCAATATTACCAATATTATGTTTTTTGGCAAAATCAACCACTTCTTTTGTCTGTCTTATGTTTTCTTGAAAATCCAACCCAGATCCATCAAAATGCACAGAATCATATCCTGCCTCTATTGCGCCCTTAACGATATCAAAGTTCTTACCATGATCCATATGTAAAAGAACTGATAAATTGATTTCATTTTTCCAAGCATCTATTAACGATCTAATCTGTCTTTTACCAAAAAATTTACTTTCTCCTTCCGAAGTCGCTATAATCGTTGGACTTTTTAAATTCTTTGCCGCCTGCATCACTGCCTTTAATTGATCTGCATTAGACACATTAAATTGCCCGACAGCATATTTATTTTTTTGCGCTTCTTCAAATATTTGTAACATAATTTTAGTTTCCTTCAGCCAATATACCCCCATTAGTTTCATCATAATACATTTCCATCGCCGTTTTCAATTGTCTTAAATCCATTATTCTCTTTGCATCCCGAGCCTTCTTCCGCACACTATTCACCGAAACCAAAACAATACTCGCCAAAAGACCAATTATAGCAATAACCACAAGAAGTTCAATTAAAGTAAAAGCTTTTTGGTTTTTCATAATAATTATAAAATAATAAATCCCTCTGCTGAATTCGCCATCATTAATTTATTCATCTCTTCTTCCCCTATATATTCCATGAATATTTTATTCCACAACGCCTCTTGTTGATGATATAAATACTTTGATTCAAAACCTATTTGTTGTAACAACGAAATTCCAGCATCAAACAAATCAAAGCTTATCAAAACATTTTCTTTCTCTGTTTTATCAGTTGGAAAATATTCTCCAATTACACTCAGACCTTCCCAAAAATCTAAACCAACTTTTGGAAAACGTTTTGAAAAACTATCTATTATTTTACTTGCGTTATAAAAATGCCAAGCCTCTGTATTAATATGTGGTTCAAAAAGACGTGGATCGTTAGTGTCCTTTTTAGCTAAATATTTAGAAATTAGTCGCCACGACATTTTACCATGGTTTGGCAATGGATCGCCACTAACTTCAACCTTCAAAGCCTCTATTAATTTATTAGCAAACTCTTGCGAAGATTTTCTTTCTTGACTATATCTTTCAAACAAATGAGCATGCCAATCAACTTCATAGATATAATGCAAAGTCATAAAAAACAAGTACAATACATCCCCCGGCGATTGTTCTTCAACTGGAATTATAAACACTACACCCAATTCTTTTAGATGACTCATATGATGCAATTTTTTGCCTAAAAATTCTTTGCCAATACCTAACCATCTTTCTGGCAAAACCATTGCTTTAATTGGCCTTTTTTCAAAATCATCTGAAGTTAAATCACCATACGCTTTAAAAAAAATATCATTAAGCCATCTACTATCTTCTACGAATCTCAAAGCGCTAAATATTTCAAAGACATCCTCTTTTTCTAACATATGATCAATATCACTTCCATATCCCAAACTATCCATAATATTTTTAGGCGGATTTACCCTTAAAAAGTCACGCGCTTTTTCTTCTTTTAAATAAAAACCTTCTAAATTACCAGTCAATTCACTAACCGCATGGATTAAAGTTTTACAACCCATTTCTGTTGAATATAGTGGTTTATAGAAATGATTAAAAAGTAAACTATCTGTTTCTCTTGCCTGCTCAATTAAGGCGTGAAAAACTTGTGACGCAATCGGCTTATTTGTATAAATATCAATTTTTAAATTTTTTAAAGTTCTTTTTACTCTCTCTTCATTTTCCCGCGCTATTTTTTCTAAAACGCCTGATTTGCCGGTAATAGCATTCATCTTTTTTTCCAAATCCAAAACAACATCTTCTGATGTTCTTAGTAAACTTGCAATTTTAGAAGTATAGTTCATAAATTCAGAGAACAGCGAATAAATTTTTCAAACCCTTTAGGGTTTGTTCATTGTTCATTGTTTACTTTAACTTTATCCCATTCACCCCATTCGCCTTTTTTAAGCAGTCCGTTTGTTGCGCCAATTTGTTGTAAACAAGATGTCGCATTTGCCGTTCCTAATTGAATCGCATAAGATATATCTTGTTTTTCAATCCAGCCCGATACAAACGCCGAACCAAAAGCATCACCTGCTCCTGTACGTTCAATCATTGGTGATTTTGGAATACCTGCAAAATATTTTTTCTTGCCATCAGAAACCACAACACCATCTGGTCCCTTAGTCATTACAACAATTCCTCTTACAGTATCATCTAATTTTTTGAAGATTTCCTCTTCTTGATCAAAATCCAAATCAGCCAATTTAGCCGCTTCTTCTTGATTTAAAATTAAAATATCAATTTTATCTAAATTATCTCTCAAGACATCTATATCATCATTTAACTGTGTTCTCCCGGGATTATGCGCAATTTTTATATCTTCCCTATTAGCAAATTCTAATAATGGTTTAAAAATCTTAGAACTATTGCCAGATAAAGAGCCAATATAAAACCAATCAGTTTTGATTTTATCAAAAGAAATGTCTTTTTCGGTAATTTCATGACAAGCGCCCAGTTTTTCTAAAATACTTCTGCCTACGCATGGCAAAGATACAATCACCGAATAAGCCGTCGTCCACTCATCTTGTTCTCTTAAAAATTCCATGGAAACGTTTTGTCTAAATAGTTCTGTTTTAACACTTTCACCGCCAACATCCTTGCCAATTTGCCCGACATACGCTGTTTTTAATCCTTGACGAGCAAAAGTCACTGCTGTATTTGTCCCAACACCACCCATCGCAAAGACAACTTCATCTATATGAATCTTGGTTCCTAAAGGAACACAAAGTCCCTTTTTTGTATTGAATTTATCACTTTCTATTGTTTGAAACTCCTTGCTCGACATAAACATATCTTGAGTCGCCGAGCCAAAAGTTATAATATTGTACATAAATTTTACTTCGCCGCTTGGATTTTAATTTCTAAACTGCCAATCCTCTCTTCATGATTTTCTATTTTACTATCATGTCTTTTGTAAATAGCAAACCCTGCTTTGCTTTCTTCTTTCAAATCAATTAATAACTTAACTATACCATCTTGTTG
The DNA here is from genome assembly GCA_043818835.1 of bacterium. Classification (GTDB taxonomy): domain Bacteria; phylum Patescibacteriota; class Minisyncoccia; order Portnoybacterales; family UBA2143; genus JBDRFK01. The sequence continues at coordinate 19,321 of JBDRFK010000007.1, forward strand.
TTCTAAGACCTTATCTATCTTCTCTGTGTTCTCGCCTACTTTTTCTCCCAATTCAGCTACATCTATTTTTAACACAGCCACATCTGTTTTTAGTTCCTTTCGTAAATCACTAATATCTGTTTTCAATTCATTTCTAACGTTGCCAATATCTGTTTTTAATTCCTTTCTAACTTTGCCAATATCTGTTTTTAATTCATTTTTGGCATCACCAATCCTCAAATCAACCGCCTTCAAGATAACCTTGGTCTGCTTTTCAAAGGCTTTGTCTAATTTCTTATCTATTGTTGTTTCCAATATTTTCTTGGTGATAAATTGATTGTCTTGGTTTTTAAGCATATTATTATTTCCTCTTCAAAACTTTTTTCACCGCTTTTTTAATATCCTCTGCTGTTAAACCGAATTCTTTCATTAATTCATCGGGTGTTCCAGATTCGCCAAAGCGGTCTTGTACTGCCACCATTTCCATAGGCGTTGGTTGATTTTTGGCTAAAACCTCTGCTACTGCCGAACCCAAACCACCCATTATCTGATGGTCCTCCGCTGTTACAACAGCGCCAGTATCCTTAGCCACCTTTATAATCGTTTCTTCGTCAATTGGTTTAATACTTGGATTATCAACCACACAGACATCAATATTTTCTTTGGATAATTCTTCTGCCGCAGATAAAGCTTCATAAACTAATGGCCCACAAGCAATTACTGTCACATCTTTTCCTTCTCTAAATATATTCGCTTTGCCAATTTCAAATGGAGTATCTTCTGTAGTGAATACCGGAGTTGCTTCACGAGCAAAACGTAAATATACTGGTCCGTCTGTTCTACCCGCCGCAATTGTTGCTTTCTTAGTCTCAACAGCATCACAAGGAGATAGAACAGTCATATTCGGCAAACAACGAGTAATAGCAATATCTTCTAATGCTTGATGAGTAGCCCCGTCCGCCCCAACCGAAATACCTGCATGCGCGCCAGTTAATTTTACGGGTATATTATTATAAGCAACACTAATTCGTAATTGATCCCAATTACGCCCCGGACAAAAAACAGCATAGGTAGAAACAAAAGGAATCTTGCCAACCAAAGCTAAACCAGCAGCCACACCCATCATATTCTGTTCAGCAATACCCACTTGTATAAATCTGTCTGGGAATTCTTTTCTAAACATGCCGATACGCGTAGAATCGGTCAAATCAGCACACAGAGCAACTACATTTTTGTTTTCTTTGCCTAATTCTACCAACCCATCACCATAACCATCGCGAGTTGGTTTTTGCTCTAATTTTTCTATACTGTATAAATTTTCTACTAATTTCATAATAATACTACGAATCTACAAATCTATTACAAATCTACAAATTATTTGTAGATTTGTAATTATTCGCTTTCGCTTTTAATTTTACCTTCTAATGTTCTTAAACAGTCCAAAGCATTTCGCGCTTCTTCTTGACAAGGCGTTTTACCATGCCATGAAAATTTCCATTCCATAAAATCGACACCTTTACCTGGAATTGTATGAGCAATAATTAACGTCGGTTTTTCAAAGATAGCTTTTGACTCATTGCAAGCATCAATAATTGCTTCTATATTATGACCATCAACATCCAAAACATGCCAACCAAAAGATTCGTATTTCTCTTTTAATGGCTCTATCGGCATCACGTCTTCTGTGTATCCATCAATTTGAATATTATTTCTATCTATAATTTGAGTTAAATTAAAAAGTCTATTTTTACCAGCAAACATTGCCGCCTCCCACATCTGTCCCTCATTGTGCTCGCCATCACTTGATAAACACCAAACCCAATTCTTCTTATTATCAAATTTTGTAAAAGAATAGGCTATACCACAAGCAATAGATAATCCTTGCGCCAAAGATCCAGCTGAGGTTTCCATCCATTCAAAATGATCTTTACTTGGATGACCCTGTAAACGCGTCCCTAATTTTCGCAGAGTTATCAATTCATCTTCTGGAAAACAACCCGCATGTGCCAAAGTAGCATACCAAACTGGACATATATGCGCATTAGATAAAATTACCCTATCACGCTCATCCCATTTTGCATCTTTAGGATTGTATTTAACCACATCACCAAAATACAACGATGCAAAAACATCTGCCATTCCTAAAGAACCTGCAGAATGACCAGACTTTGCTTCTAAAAGCATTTTTATAATGCTTTTTCTTATATCAACAGCTTTTTGTTCTATTTTTTTTGTATTCATAATCTCATTGTCATTCCTAACTTGATTGGGAATCCAATCCACCAAAGGCGAATTTTCTTACTAGATTCCCGCTTTCGCGGGAACGACATCCCGAGAAATAATTTTTAATTTATTAATTGTATCTTTAACATTATCCCCCTTAAAAATTCCACTACCACTTACTAAAATATTTGCTCCAGCTCTAATAACTTCTGAAGCAGTTTCTAAATTTATTCCACCATCCACCTCTATCTTAACATTAGAATATTTCTCTCGCAAACTTTTAATTCTATTTAAACTTCCCTCTAAGAACTCTTGCCCACCATAGCCAGGATGCACAGTCATTATCAACACTACATCCAATTTATCTATAAACTCATCCACAACATTAATTTCTGTCTCTGGATTTATAGCAAGTCCCACTTCTAATCCAGCATTTTGTATATTTTTAATGATTTCTTGGTGCTTATCTGTTGATTCATAATGAAAGATTATTCTTTTAACACTAGATTTTATCCAGTTATCTAAATGATTTTCGGAATTTTTAATCATCAAATGCGCCTCAAGATTTATACTAGTTTTAAAATTCATCAATTCTTCAGGATTATTCCAAGTAATATTATCCACAAACTGATTATCCATAACATCTAACTGAGCCCAATCCACATAAGGTTCTACTTGTTTTATTTTTTGCTTTAATTCTTCTAAATCTTTTGCGATAATTGCCGGAATAATTTCAACCATAAAAAATCCGAAATCCAAATTATTTCAAATTAGACCAATTCAAGGCAAAAATCCAAATGTCAAATTGTTTTTTTGATTTTGGACTTTGGATTTGATTTGGAATAATTTGAGCTTTGGAATAATTTTAATTCTATCTCGCCCTTTCTATCGTTTCTATTTTTTCTAACCTTCTCACATGTCTCTCTTCGCCAGTAAAATCTGTATCTAACCAAGACGCTATAATTTTCTTTGCTCGCTCAACATCAAAAACTCTACCACCCAAACAAAGCACATTAACATTATTATGTTCCCGCGCTTGTTTTGCCATATATTCATCACAACAAATAGTTGCCCGCACTCCTTTAATTTTATTAGCAACGATTACCATACCAATACCAGTGCCACATAATAAAATACCTCTCTCACCTGTCTCGGCAACTTTTTTTGAAACAGCAACAGCAAAATCAGGATAATCATCTTCTGAATCCAATTCCTTATTACCCAAATCCTCAAATTCTTGGTTTAATTCGCCAAGATACTTTTTAATTTCTTCTTTTAAATTGTAACCCGCATGATCCGCGCCAATGTATATCATATTTTTAGTATTCTAATAACCTACTGCTCCAGATGACCAATACCCATACGCCCAACAATCTCTTGCTGGATCGATTAAGTTAGGATATTTTGCTTTAACACCGGCGCAATCTTCAGGACTATGAGATATTAGTTTATAATTATTTCCATCCGACCTATAAATATATTGCTGACTACCATTAGTATGATTCCTTGGATCGCGGGGCAATACAGAAACATATGTAGGCGCCAAACCAGCAATCCAATCAGGAGTACTATCACCCCAACTACTATAAAGACCATCCCAAACACCAGCACCCCCTAAACTACTCGGATAAGTATTATTGTTGTTATCATAATATAACTCCAAAGCCAAAGACAAATTTTTTAAATCAGAAATTCTTTTAGTTGTCCTTGCCTTCTTCCGCACACTATTAACACTAACCAAAACAATGCTCGCTAAAAGACCAATAATGGCAATAACTACCAGAAGTTCAATAAGAGTAAAACCGGTTTTGAACCTATTTTTTATCATATTATAAAAATAAATCTATATTTTCTTTCCAACATAATCAGCAAACTCTGCTAACCTATTAGCATAACCCCATTCGTTATCATACCAACCTAAAACTTTTACCAAATTTTTACACATAACCATTGTTGACATGGTATCGATTATAACTGAATGACTATTACCTCTATAATCGATTGAAACCAATGGTTTTTCTTCGACACCAACAATTCCCTTTAAATTTTCTATAGCTTGCTTAAAAACATTATTAACCTCTTTAACACTTGTTTCTTTTTTAACCTTAGCCGTTAAATCCATTAACGAAACCGTTGGTGTTGGCACCCGAACAGACAAACCATGAATCTTGCCTTGTAAATCAGGAATAGTCTTAGTAACAGCAATCGCCGCGCCAGTGGTCGTTGGAATCATAGACAAAGCCGCAGCGCGCGTCCTTCTTAAATCGCAATGTGGAAAATCTAAAAGTTGTTGATCATTAGTATAACTATGGATAGTTGTCATCAACCCACTCTCAATTTCAAAATTATCATGAATAACTTTTGCCATCGGCGCTAACGCATTCGTAGAACAAGACGCCATAGACATTACGTTATCTTTTTCTTTATCATACTTGTCCTCATTAACCCCCAAAACAAAATGAGGAACACCTTCACTTTTACACGGCGCCGAAATTATAACTTTTTTAGCGCCCGCCTTGATATGTTTACTCGCGCCATCAGCATCCGCAAAATAACCTGTGCATTCCAAAACAATATCCACACCCAAATTCCCCCATGGTAATTTTTCGGGATCTTTTTCGGTAAGACTTTTAATCTCTTTATCATCAACAATCAAAACATTATCACTATAATCCACTGTTTTATCATAAACACCATAAACCGAATCATATTCAAGCAAATGAGCCAACGTCTTATTGTCTGTTAAGTCGTTAATGGCTACTACTTCTAAATCAGAATTTTCTAATAATCTTCTAAGTGTTGGACGACCAATACGTCCAAATCCATTGATAGCAATTTTTATTGACATAATTTTATTTTTTAATTTCTAATAATTCTTCTATTCTCTTTTTTTCAAAACCAACAATAACCTCTCCGTCAATTTCTAATACAGGCACTCCCATCTGATCTGATTTCTTAATCATTTCTTCTCGCGCTTCATCATTATCAGAAACATCAATTTCCTCATACTCAAAACCTTTTTCGTTAAAAAATTTTTTTAACGTCTCGCAATAAGGGCATGTAGGTGTTGAATAAAGTTTTATCTTATGTTTTTTTGTTTCTTCTGACATATTATTTTTTAATATTTAAAATATAGTCATAAACATTCAAAGCTGCTTTTGCTCCTTCGCCAGCAGCAATAACAAGTTGTTTATGAGATACATCCGTAACATCACCCGCCGCAAAAATGTTCGGCGCTGATGTTTGATTGTATTTATCAATTTTAATTTCTTTCCTCTCATTTAATTCTACCACATTTTCAAATAAAATTGAATTTGGCAACCAACCAATTTCAACAAATACGCCCTGCACATCTAATTTTTCTTCATTTCCAGATTGCCTATCTTTATAAGTTAAACCACTAACAAATTTATCGCCACTAATTTCTTTAACAGAAACACTTGTAATAATCTGAATTTTATTCTCTTTCTTAATTCTATCTTGTAAAAATTTATCGCCTCCTAATTTATCAGCCACCTCTAATAAATAAATTTTTGAAGCATATTTTGTTAAATCTAAAGCCGCTTCCAGTCCAGAATTTCCACTACCAACAACAACAACTCCCTTATTTTTGAAAAGTGGAGCATCGCAAATAGAACAATATGTAACTCCCTTACCAGAAAATTCTTTTTCGCCCGACACGCCTAATTTTCTTGGCACACCGCCTGTGGCAACAATTAACGTTTTTGCCTGATAATCTTGATCATTAGCTGTAACTTTTATCAAAGAATCATCAACAGATTTAATTTGCTCAACAATCACACCCTCTTGAATATCTAGACTATATTTTTTTAAATGACCAATCATCTTGCTTGACAATTCAGAACCTCTTATTGATTCAAAACCAAGATAGTTTTCTATTTCATTGGTTTTACTGACTTGTCCGCCCCATTCTTTTGCAATCAACAAAGTACTAACTTTTTTACGCGCTAAATAAATTCCAGCGCTTATAGCTGCTGGTCCACCACCAACTATTATTGTATCATATTTTTCTTGCATATTTTTATAATACGCCTCAAGACATTATCTTAAGGCGTATATAGTTAATAATTTAACGATTTATCGTATCAAGTGATTTTAAAGTGTATTTTTCTAACATTTTGGCTTGCTTGTAAGTTATCACCTCAAGAATCTTATTCCAGTGAATACTGACATATTCACCAGCATTCAAAGCAGGTACGATCTTTTTATCCCATTCAACTTTAGCATCTTGATAGTCATCTAAGCTCCATCCTAAAGCACGTATTAACGGACGCGTTTCAACCGCAATATTAATAGCTCCACTGTCATACTTATTGACCACTTTACCCCAACTAATCATACATGCCCGACGCATTCCAACATCAAATTCTCGGCTTAAGGAACCAACAGACAAAACATGATAGTTATGAAATGGAATTTTATCTTGTTTTCTATCACGATCAGAATCCCTATGCTTACTAAAAAAACTATCTAATAATTCTCCACCCAACCAATAAGTATTAATAAATCGTCCTTCAAAAGAATCATTGCTATTATGCAAAATAGCCAACTTAGATAAATAATCGTGTAATGCATTAAATTCAGTAAAAAAACGCTTCAGATTTTTTATATCTCTTTCTCTAATTTCAGTACCATCAATTAAACGTTTCATCGTTTCCTGAATCGTCTGCTTGTTTTTTTGAGGCCCACATAAACCCATTTTATATGGGGGTAATGCATACAAACATAATCTCCTTAATTCTTCATTTTTCATAAAACATTATCCTCCTAATTAAAAGAACTGACTTGAAAATTTCAATGGAACTGTATTATACTAATATTATATGTGTTTAGCCATACCAAGTAAAGTCATTACTATAAAAGGACAATCTGCTATCGTTAAATCTGGTGATCACCAACACAGAGCTGATTTGCATTTACTAAAAAATATAAAAATTGGTGATTACCTGCTAATTCATGATGGCTTAGCCATCAACAAAATTCCTAAAACCGAGGCAAAGAAAATTATTAAGATGGTCAATAATCTAAAATATCCCTGCCAATTTTAATCCCCGACTAACGCTAATGAACCGAACAAGTAATACACGGATCATACGCCCGCACAAGCATTACTAATAACTTCTCTCTCTTCTCTTTAGAAAGTTTTCCTGTTTGTTCTAAAAGCGCCCGAGCGCTTTTTTCTATTGAAGTCAAATTTTGCGCTGTTGGAGTGATGATATTCGCATATTTAATTACAGAATCACCACCTTTGTTTGAACGCAAATAAACCTCATGATATAAACTGCCCCGCGGAGCTTCTGACGTACCAATACCTTTTAACGACGGGTTTTTGCTTGGTTTAATGATTTGCTTTTCTAACTTTTTATTTAATAATTTCTCTATAATTTCTTTGGCCTGTTGATGATAATGCAAAAGTTCAACTGCTTGCGCGATATTATTATGAAATGGGTTCTCAAAATCCAACTTATATTTCCCAAAATCTTTTTGATTCAAAGCCACCCGCGCCAAAGAGCCGACAAACATCGCCTTATTTTTATACTTACTAAACTTTGCCGTAGAATAACTTCTAATTTCTTCTTGAATATCCTTTTTATAATCTTTGATTGATGATTTATTTATAATACTTATATCTTCGTTTTCTAGATTCCCGCTTTCGCGAGAACGACAACTAATATCAGCTGAATTAACTGATAATATTGATCTTCTATCTTGCGCTACTAATTCTAAATCAACCTTTAATTCTGGATAATCAAAAGATAACATTATATTCATCGCTGTTCTTGCCGCCTCCGTGGTTTTTTCTAACTTGTTCAGCAATTGTTTAAGCAATTGCTGGCTTGGGACTTTATGAAAACCTCCGATTGTTGTTTTGGTAGGATGAACATTCCGTCCACCAGCCAAATGAACAATACCATCAGATACTTCTTTTAATGATAAAATCTGTTTGAACAGTTTAATATCTTTTTTTGCCAATTCGGTTGCTCGATCAATACCCAAATAATCTGGAGCTACCAAGAAAAATAAGTGCAAAACATGACTTTGAATCATCTGTCCACAAGTCATTAAATTACGTAGTTGGACTGTAGTTTTAGTCGGTTTTATTCCTAACGCATTTTCAAGAGCATTTAAAGAAGCCAAGTTATGCGCCGTTGGGCAAACACCGCAAATTCGCGGAGTAATCCAATGCATTTCATCCGCCGTGCGTCCAACAAGCAACCCCTCAAAGAGACGCTCGCCCTCATGGATATTCAACTTAACTTTTCCATTTTTCCAATCAATAGTTAAGCTCCCATGCCCTTCAATTTTAGTTATAAACTCATCTGCAAGCATATTTATTGAAACTCGCAACCTATATTTTGCTATATTTAGATATTAAGTATTATCCTTCAAATTTACCTGTCACCCATTCAAATTCACTCTGCCAATTACGCGTTGGACAACTCCACCCAGGACTATCTGGATGAGGATTACCACTTGTTTCCGTATTTCTAACACCCAAAACATAAAATTCTCCACTTGCAGAAGCACAACCATCGCTACCAGCAGGATAAACATAATATGAATATCGATAAGTGCTATTATTAACTGGATCAATAGGTACTTTACTCATATAATTATTATCCAACAAAGCGTCTATAAAATCACCGCCATCTTCTGTGCTATCTTCCCAACTACCATTACTAGAATTTTCCTGTGGATAATTCCCATTATTATCATCGTAATACAAATCCAGGGCAAGTTGAATTTGTCGCATATCAGACACTCTCCTCGCATCCCTCGCCTTCGCCCGCACACTATTAACACTAACCAAAACAATACTCGCTAAAAGACCAATAATCGCAATAACTACAAGAAGTTCTATTAAAGTGAATCCTTTTTGTTTTTTGTTATGCAAGTAAAACATATTTATTATTTATTATTTATTATTTAATTCTCGTTTTACAATTTTTTTATATTCACTCGTTCTGCTCAAAAACATTGTAAAATATCTCTCTATTTCTTTCTTGGTAGCAATCTTTTCAAGCGCTTTAACCAATCCTTTTACATTAGCTTCTTTGCGAATACCAAAACATCCATAACATGGTGACCCGCCACTAATACAAATCGCTCCGCAACCACCTTGCGTAATCGGACCCAAACATATCTCACCATCTATAATTCTACACCTATTCCCTGCTGCCTTACATTCAAAACAAACTGAATAACCACGATACGATAATTTCTTGCCAGTTAAAAATTCTTCAAAGACACGTTCTAATTCTGTTTCTTGAACGGGGCAACCATGAATTAAATAATCAACATCAACATAGGCGCTTATCGGCACAGCATCAATCCCCACTGGCTTATAATCCTTACCATAAATTTTTTCATACCATTTTTTACGCTCCGTTTTGTCTATTATACCAGGAATACCACCCAAAGTCGCGCAAGACCCCAATCCGATAACATACTTAGAATTTTTACGCGCATATTCAAGAACCTCTATTTCGTCTGGTGTTATCGGTGTTCCTTCAATAAAAGATACATCGTAAGGACCTTTATCGGCTTGTTCTTGTCCTAATCGCCAGTTAACAATATCAACTGCTTTGATAATATCTAAAATCTTTTCTCTCAGAGAAACAATTTTAACCTGACAGCCTTCACAGTCAGTAAAATCGAATATAGCGATTTTTGGTTTTTTAGACATAATTTAATCCCAGCTTTGATCAATTTCATCAAAATTAAACACAGGACCATCAGTACAAACATAATGATCGCCAACAGCGCAATGCTGGCATTTACCAATACCACAATGCATTTTTCTTTCCATACTAACGAATATTCTCCTATCAGAAACCCCCAAAGGATGTAGTATTTCTTCTAAAGCCCCCATCATCGGACCAGGACCACACATTGCTGTTACAGCATTAACTGCATCTATTTCAATATTATCAATTAAATCAGAAACCATACCAACATAACCTTTCCACTTTTTATCTGGCTTGTCCACTGTTAATAATACTTTAATATCCTTATTCCATTCCTTAAACTTGTTTTTCATTAACAAATCCTTAGGCGTTCGCGCGCCATAAATCAAATACACATTCCTAAAATCTTTTCTATTTTTAATAATATATTCTGTTAAAGATGATATTGGTGGAATACCACAACCACCAGTAACCATTATCACATCATTCCCCTTCATAAAATCTAAAGGAAACCCATTACCATAAGGCCCACGCATAGAAATTTCTTCACCAACCTGACAATTATGTAAATGTCCTGTAACATTACCAACTTTTCTGACAATCACGTCAATATAAGAACCATTATACGGCGAAGACGAAGCCCCAAAAGGCGCCTCGCCATATCCCAGATCACCAACCAGAACAAACTGACCAGGGACAAAACTCATTTTATTATTATCAAATTTAAAAAGACCAGTTATCTTCCTCAAACGAAATAATTTAACATTATCAGAAAGTTCTTCAATTTTTATAACTTTAACTTTGTATGGCTTATAAATATTTTTCATTGATTTTTAAACTATCCTTTAATATAATCACTAATTAATTTTAAAAGCACCTTTTCAATATCAATACCGGCAGGACAAGCTTCTTGACAACGATGACACGCTACACACAACGATTTACCATATTCCTTATAGCCTCTAACAAATTTATGATAGAACCAATTATAATATCTATTTTTAACTCCTTTATGAAAATCATGATCACCAGCCACTCGGGCAAAATCTGGCAAGGTGCAAGAATCCCAAAGACGACAACGTGTGCATTCTTCACCGTTCAAACTAACTCTATCTTCAGTTGAAAAACAGTAACACAAAGGGCAAACGTAAGTGCAATTACCACAACCTAAACATTTTTTATCTAATTCATCCCAGATTGGATGCTTATAAGACCACTTAACAACTTTAGACAATAATTCGGAATCCAAAACCATTTCTTCTAAGGGAACATTCTTATGCGAGTACTCCTTAATTTTTGGTCTTTTCAGTTTTTTAAATAATTTACTCTTTATCTTTTTACCCTTATCGGTCGTTACTAATACTTTATACTGTCTTGAATTTATTTTTTCAAAAACAATATCAGCATCCACATTATAGTCTAAAGAATAATTAGATAAACCAATAAAAATAACTTTATTTCTTTTTTGCCAATAAAAAAAATCTGGCTCCGGCTTTTGCATTATTTCGTCTAATTGCTTTATTGCCCTTAAATCAGCTGGAACCAGACCAAAAATTATCAATTCTTTAGAATTATCTATACTTTTTATTTCACCGGTTTTTTTGGTTAACTTAAAAATATCTTCTTTGGCAGGATAAAGAACTTCTTTCAATAACGGTACTAAATTTTTACTTTTTCGAGCGTCGACAATAGTATGCTTTTCTTTAAGCTCCTTAACAAAATTATCTATTTGGTCTTTTTTAATTACTAAAGGCATTATTCAGATTTGATCAATTCTTCTTCAATTAAATCTTTAAGCTCACTAAAGGTTTTATTACCGACTAATTTTTGTCCATTAACAATAAACGTTGGCGTGCCTTCAACTTCATCAGCAGCAGCGCCCTCAAACCATTTTATAACAAGATTTTCATGACGATTAGAATCCAAACAAGCGCTGAACTCATTCTTGTCCGAACCTATTTGTTCAGAAACAGATTTTAAGTCATCCATAGACTGTAATTCATTAACATTCTCAAATAAATAATCATTCATTTCCAAAAACTTATCATTTTCTTGAGCGCATAATACCGCCATACCAAGTTCTACTGGAGACAATAAACGAGGTATTATTTTAACCTGCCCACTTTTAACATATTCTTCAATTATCAATGGCAATACCTGATTATGAAAGTTAACACAATGACCACATAAATGACTTGAATAATCAATTATGGTTACTAGAGCCTCTGGATTACCCAAAACAAACTCATCTAATTCAATATCTTCTTTTTGTTCTGTTTTTAATTCGTCAACATTATTCAAAATAGAAGCTTGTTGGTTTTTTGTGTTCATCCGCCCACCAAAATACCAAAATAAACCACCTAAAAAAGCGACTGCGATTATTCCTAAAATAGTTGTTTTTTTGTTCATAAATCAATCCCTGTCATTCTCGAGCTTGACCCAAGAATCCAAATCTCATTAAGCTGGATTCTCCAATACAAGTTAGAGAATAATAAATATAACTTTATTATATCATCTTTTATTTGTAATTAACAGTAAGCTTGTTTATCTTTGATAAAATAGATTGCTCACCTATCTGTTTTATCTTTCTATCCTCCATAACCACCCTACCATTAATGATGACTGTACTAACATCCCCTCCATTAGAAGAATAAATCAAGTGCGAAATAACATTATGCCATGGAGTTAAATGTAATTGATTAAAATCTAATATTATTATATCAGCTTTTTTGTTAATCTCCAAAGAACCGATTTTATTCTCTAAATCTAATACCTTAGCACCATTAATAGTCGCCATATCTAAAACCATCTGAGCGTTAGCAACCGTCGCATCCAACTTATTTATTTTATGCAATAAAGCGACAAATTTCATTTCTTCAAACATATCCAGATTATTATTTGAACATGCTCCATCCGTGCCCAAACTTACATTTACACCCGCCCTTAATAAATCTTGGAGTGGCATTACTCCTGATGCCAATTTCATATTAGAAACAGGACAATGAACTACAGACGATTTATTCTTAGCAATTAACTTAATTTCTTTTTTACTTAACCAACAACAATGTGCCAAAACCGTTTTATTATCCAAAACACCCCTATCATATAGTAATTCGATTGGTCTTTTGTCGTATTTATCAAGACAAAAACTTACCTCTTGTTTTGTCTCTGCGACATGCGTTTGTAATAACAAATTACTTTCTTGAGCTATTTTTTTCGATTGTTGATAAGTTTCTAAAGACGTTGTCTGAAACATATGCGGAGCCAACGACACATCTAATAAATCGTCTTTTTCAAAACTATCAATAATTATTTTGGATTTTTTAAAAGCGTTATCATTATCCTTAAAATAGAAAGTGGGTACATCTAGAATACCACAACCTAAATTGCCACGCATACCAATTTTTTTAGCCGCCTTACCAACTTCATCTTCATAATAATAAAAATCAGCAAAACATGTTGTTCCTGATTTAATCATTTCAGCCATCGCTAAGAGAGAACCCCAATAAACTTCCTCTCGACCAAACTTGGATTCAACAGGATAAACATAATCCATCCACCATTTTTCTAAAGACAAATCATCAGCATAACCACGTAAAAGAGTCATAGCCAAATGACCATGAGTGTTAATCAAGCCCGGCATCACCACCTTGCCACGTCCATCAATTTCCTTTCTAATTTTATTAAAATATTCTCGTGGCAATTTATCGCCAACAAATTTTATTTTGTCTTTATCAATTAAAACTACACCCTTGGGAATAATTAAGCGATCTTTATCTTGAGTTATAATTGTTGAATTCTTAATTAGAATCATATTGTTCAATTATATTCGCAATTGGCTTAAAACTTTTACGATGAATATCACAAGGTCCATACACCACCAATCTTTCTTGGTGCAATTTTACACCATAACCCTTATGTCTATCAAATCCATAATTGACATATTTTTCATCCATTTTTTGCATAAATCTATCACGACTAACCTTGGCAATAATTGACGCTAAAGAAATAACAGCTATTTTTGTATCTCCATTTATAACAGGCTTTTGTTTTATTGTTAGATTTGGTATTGTCATATGACCATCAACCAACACCAAGTCTGGCCGACAAGGCAATTTATCCAAACATTTTTTCCACCCTAAAACAGTTGCTTGCCAAATATTGATTTCATCTATAGTTTTTGAATCAATAAAACTTACACTCCAATTTATATTTGAATTATTTGTGATTATTTCAAAAATTTCGTCCCTTTTCTTGGGAGATAATAATTTAGAATCTCTTAATAACACGTCTTTGTTTTTAAGATTAGAATAAGATAAAAAAGACAAAACTAATTCATCTAATATTCTATGATCTGCAACAGATACCGCCGCCGTCGCAACAGGACCAGCCCAAGCCCCACGCCCCGCCTCATCCAAACCCACAACAACTTTATTTATTTTTTTTTCTCTTTTTGCTATCACAAGGTCCGACCTCAAGGTCCGACCTCCGAGGTCCGACCTCACAGGTCGGACCTTAATGGCGAACCTCGAATTAAATATTTATTTCACTTTTAAAAGTTTACTATAAAACAGAAAATCGGGCAAAATTTTGTTTTGCCCGATTTTTTATACTTCAATCTATTAATTTAATTATTCAATCGTGATTGCCATCGCGATTGAACATATATTAGATTAAATCCTGAATCCAATAATAACTTTTCAATACGACGAATATTGTTTAATAATAGTCGTCGCAATTTTTGTTCTATTGGAGTATTTCGATTCAACTTATCAAACTCATTTAACTTATGTCTCTTTTTTGTTAATCTTTCAAATAGAATTTCCTGCTCTAAAGTAAAACATATCCGATCCATCAGTACCCCCCCTTAATTAGATTATCAAAAAAAACTACGTCCCAAACACTCTTTTACTTCTAACACATACTACAAAATAAGTCAACATCACCGCCTTGAAGAATAAGACTTGTGACAAGAACGTGTCAACTTCATTAATTATAGATTAAATAAAAATCATCTAATAGTTTATATAATAATCGCAATCTTTCTTTTTTTTCCTCATGAGACATATCTTTATTTGCGCAAACATCAGCTAATATTGTCCCTAATACTCTTTCGATCAGAGCAGCCTTTATTAGTCTTGAGAAAGTACCACCGAAAGATTCTATACCCACATTAAGTTTTTTTTCTATATCTCTTAAACAACTAATCCAACCAATTATACCCTCTTTCCAAATAGTATAACTCATCCTCCAATCAGCCGCCATTATCCAATCTCCCCAAATTATAGCAGCTAATTCATATCCTTGCGGACGCATACCCGCCCGACAAAAATCAAATAAATAATATTTGCTCTCGTTAGTCTTAAATATCTTATTAGGCCTAACAAGACTGTGCGGACACCAAACCATTTGTTGGTTTTCATAGAAATACCTAAGCAATTTCATTCCATTTTCAAAATAAGAATTAAACTGTTTAAAATCAAGAACTGGTTTTTCTCCTTTAATCGTTAACTCCATCTCTGTTTTGTTGGCCAATTCAACCCATCTGTCAATTCTATGACGGTGAAAATCATAAGCAGAAAAAGTTTCGACAAGACATAATGGCCTACATGGCTGTTTTATATTCTCGGATGTATTAATGTACTCCGAAAATAAAGTTAGAAACTGCTTTCTTCCATCTTCAGATAATGGAGATTCTAACAAATTACCTTCTGGTAATTTTTCCATTATCACCCATCCTTCGTTTACAGACAATCGTTCGTAAATATATATCTCAGGAACAAGCAACACATTACTCTTATTGTGATTGAAATAATCAACTTGCGCCGCCGCATCATCACGCATACGCGGATCGTTCCAATATTTCAAAACAGCAGGCCTTCCTCCCCAACAACCACCAACAGATATATTTCTTACATTATCGCTGCTGTAATATACTCCTTCATGAATCTTTTCGCCAATTTTAAAATTATTTGCTTTAGCAATCCTGTTTATTGTTGATAATATTGTTACTTCGTCTATCATGCTTTTCTCCCTAAAAGATTATGTTAAAATAAAACCAGTTCTCTCTTTTAAATCATTTATCATGTTAACATTTCCATCAGAAAATTTAACATGAAGTTTATATTCTTTCGCTTCTTTCTTGTTCTTCATTGTCGCCTACCCTTCTATTATATAAGTTGTTTTTTTTAATATTGACACATCATCTTTTTCAACTTGACGCGTAGTAGGTATCAAGGTTAAAGGATTATAAACCGTTATAATCGCTTTTCCAAAATTATCACAATTTACATTTAAACAGAAACGACATTCGTTGTCCCAATCATCCATATAAGATTTCTCTCTACATAATTCAACATACAA
>JBDRFK010000008.1:0-42257 GCA_043818835.1 bacterium
TAATGTGCTCGGGTTATCTGACGTTTTTACAAGACAAAAGTTTTACTTTTGGATTGTAAAAATGTAGCGAAGCGACAGATAACCCGTGTTTGGCGAAGTTGTGGAGCGGAGCGGAACAAATTCACCAAACACGGGGCACCCGAGCACATTTGGCATAATTGCGGAGCGTAGCGGAGCAATTTTGCCAAACAAGTTATATCCGAACTGGTTGACTTTGCTTTGTGTTTGGGCTAAAATTTGGGTGAATATTTTAAATCATAAATGGATTATGAATCAAAATTATTTTATTGTTATACATTTTCATTATACTGCTTTTTTATATAATTTACAATCTTGCTTAATCATGTCCATCTATATTTTTAATTAAAATACGAGATTGCCACGCTCCCTGCTAGTCGCTCGCAATGACAAAAAAAACTCAAAACCGCATATTTAAGCGAAAATAAACGGCTCATATGAGCCGTTTATTTTGATTGCTTTTTTAATAATCATTAAAAAGGCAAATCTTCAATTTTTAATTCTTTACTATCTTCTTCAATCACTTCTTCAATATCGTCTTCTTCCAAAGCCTTTAGCTCATCAATATCACGATTTACTTTCTCAATATTTTCATTGGATGCAGATACATCTTCTCTCTGTGTTGCATTTGCGCTATTAACTTTTCTCAATTCCACCACCAAGTAACTATCTTTGTCTTCATCCATTAAAATACACTTCCCTCCTTCTTTTTTTAATATCGCTTTTATATTATCTAATGTCATATTTATGCTTTCTTATGAATATTAAAACTGCTTATGTGTATTTGTCATTCCCGTGAAAACAGGAATGACACTGAGAATAGTTCTAATATTCACCTTTATGATTTTTTATTTATAATTTCTTCTGCTAAATTCTTGGTTAATTCTTCGTAGTTAGAAAATTCCATACTGAAGTTTCCTCTGCCTTGCGTCATAGATCTCAATTGAGTTGCATAACCAAACATATTTGCTAAAGGAACCTTAGCGTTAATAACCTTAACCTTGCTTGGACCTTCTCCTCTATCATCCATACTTTCAATCCGACCACGTTTAGCATTAAGGTCACCGATAACATCACCCATATATTGTTCTGGAACAACAGTTTCCATTTTCATTGTTGGTTCTAACAAAACCAATCCAGCGCGTTTAGCCGCTTCTTGGAAAGCAATAGAGCCAGCAATTTTGAAGGCTGCTTCAGAAGAGTCAACATCATGGAAAGAACCATCATAAAGAGTTACTTTAACATCAACCAAAGGATAACCAGCTAAGACACCTCTATCTGTTGCCTCGCGAACACCCTTTCCAATAGCAGGAATATATTCATTAGGAATGACTCCACCCTTAATTTCATTGACAAATTCAAAACCAGCGCCAGATTCTTGAGGTTCAACCCTCAACCAAACGTGCCCATATTGACCACGACCGCCAGTCTGACGAACATATTTACCTTCAGCCTCGGCAGTATTTTTTATAGTTTCTTTATAAGCTACTTGTGGTTGACCAATATTAGCTCCCACCTTAAACTCTCTTAACATTCTATCAACAATAACTTCCAAATGTAGTTCACCCATACCAGCAATAATAGTCTGTCCTGTTTCTTCATCACCACTCACTCTGAAGGTTGGGTCTTCTTCAGCCAACCTATGCAAAGCGATGCCCATCTTTTCTTGGTCTGCTTTTGTTTTTGGCTCAATAGCAATAGAAATAACCGGTTCTGGAAAAGAAATCTTTTCTAAAATAACCGGATTGGTAACATCGGCAATAGTGTCACCGGTAGTAGTTGCTTTTAAACCGATCACTGCGGCGATATCACCAGCATAAACTTCTTTTACTTCTTCGCGTTGGTTAGAATGCATTCTTAGTAAACGACCAATTCTCTCTTTATTGCCCGTACTCGCATTCAACACATAAGAACCACTTTCTAAAACACCAGAATATACACGCGCATAAGCCAGCTGCCCAACGAATGGATCTGTGGCTAATTTGAAAACCAAAGCAGATAATGGCTCAGCATCGTCACTTTGTCGTGTAATTTTCTTAGACTCATCTTTAACATCAAAACCTTCAATTGCCGGTAAATCAACTGGTGAAGGTAGGTAATCAACAACCGCATCAAGCATAAGCTGAACACCCTTATTTTTTAGCGCTGACCCACAAAAAACTGGAATAATTTTGTATCCAATAGTAGCTACGCGAATAACTTTTTTCAATTCTTCTTCTGTAATTTCATCGCCACTTAAATATTTTTCCATTAAAACATCATCTTGCTCAACAACTTTTTCAATCATTTTGCCACGATATTCTTCGCTTATCTTTTTCATATCATCTGGAATATCCTCAACAATAATTTGCTCACCGAATTTACCATCAAACTTGCAAGCCTTCATAGTTAATAGATCAACGACACCAGCAAGATTTTCTTCAGAACCAATTGGTAATTGCATCGCCACTGCATGAGGCGTCAATCTTTCCCAAATAGAACGCAAACTTTTTTCAAAATTAGCGCCCATTCTGTCTAATTTATTTATAAAACAAATACGCGGAACATTATATTTATCCGCCTGTCGCCAAACCGTTTCTGACTGAGATTCAACACCAGCCACACCATCAAAAACAACAACAGCTCCATCTAAGACACGCAAAGAACGTTGCACTTCAACAGTAAAATCAATATGACCAGGTGTATCAATAATATTGATTCTATGATTATCTTCCTTGGAGTCAGTAGATAAATATTGTCGCGGAGTCCAAAAACAAGTTGTTGCTGCAGAAGTGATAGTAATACCACGTTCTCTTTCTTGCTCCATCCAGTCCATTACTGCCTCGCCTTCATGAACTTCTCCAATCTTATGAGAAATACCAGTATAAAAAAGCACTCGTTCGCTAACGGTTGTTTTCCCGGCATCAATATGAGCAATGATACCTATATCTCTAACCTTATCAATTGAAAATTGTCTTGGCATATATAAATTTTAGCAGTTAAAAAAACCTAATCCCGATATTTATCTAAATTCGGAACAAATTCTTATCTCGCAAAATGAGCAAAGGCCTTATTGGCTTCTGCCATTCGGTGTGTATCTTCTTTTTTCTTAATCGCCGCGCCCTCGTTTTTGGAAGCTTCAATAAATTCAATTGCTAATTTTTCAGCCATAGATTTACCCTTTCTCTTGCGCGCTGATTGTATAAGCCATCTACTAGCCAATGTAAAACGTCTTTCTCCACGAACTTCTTGAGGCACCTGATAATGCGCTCCGCCAATCCGACGAGATTTAACTTCCACCGCAGGAGATACATTTCTTATAGCTTGATCAAAAATATCCAAAGCATCTGATCCTTTAGCAGTTTTGTTAATAACATCAAAAGATCCGTAAAGCGCCTGCTGCGCTACGGTTTTTTTGCCATCATACATTAAATAGTTTGTAAATTTGGCAATAATAGTACTGTTGTACTTATAATCTGGTTTTATATCTTTTTTATATTTTCTTTTTCTACGCATATTAATTAAAATTAAGCAGTTGCTTCAGCAGAAGGATTGCTTTCATTTTTTATTTTTTTAGCGCCATATAAGCTGCGTCCTTTTTTGCGACCATCAACGCCACTGGCATCTAAGACTCCTCTAATAATATGATAACGCACACCAGGCAAGTCCTTAACTCGTCCTCCACGAATTACGACCACTGAATGCTCTTGTAGATTATGACCAATTCCTGGAATATATGCTGTTACTTCCATACCATTAGTTAAACGAACACGAGCAACCTTACGTAAAGCAGAGTTAGGTTTTTTAGGTGTAATAGTATAAATTTTAGTACACACTCCCCGCTTGAAGGGAGAAAATGTTCTAATTGGCTTATTTTTAAGCGAATTAAAACTACGCCACATTGCTGGAGCTTTTGATTTCTTTTTTGCGATTTTTCTATTATTCTTTACTAGTTGTTGAATTGTCGGCATATACAAATTTATCATCCCGAAATAGTTCTTGAAAAAAAATATATTCGGAATCGGAATAAAATATCTACCTAAGTAAATTAGCAGATAAGAAAATAAAAGTCAATAAATAAAAATTGAAGAGACGAGATTTTACATCCTATCTCTAAACAAAGAAATTAAGATACGCTTCTTTACTTCAAAAGAAATGACTTGCATACATATTAACACCTTTGCGCATAAAATCAATAGAAAAGCCATAACCCTCAAGCATTCTGCTTGAGGGTTATTTATTAAAATCAACTTTTCTTTTAGGGAAACAACATTACAATACCGGCACCAAAGACCTCGTCTTCTATATAATAAACCGGAGTCAATGTTCCCCATATAGTTTCTAAATCAAAACTTAATTGGATCTTTTCAATTTCATCGGTATTGTGAGCAATTTCTAGCTTGACATTCCCTAGGATTAGATCTACTCCAAAATCCCACAAGCCATCCGTCTCGTAAGACACAAAAGAAGTGATTATATCACACCACTTGTGTCTAGTCGCAATAGTCACATTATTGTCTTGAAATGATCTACTCATCCCTAAGCCGAATTTATCCGTATGGAAATCAATACTCAACTCGTGCGTTGTGATATCATTAGTAATAATCTCCCCAGCAGGAGAAACGCCAATATCATTTTCTTCCCTGACAAGAAAGCTGACATCAACAATCGGACCGATTGATTTAGATCCAGTTAATCCAAAACTCCCCAATTTATCAGTTTCATTAGTTTCATCAATCTCTTCACTGTAAAAAGACAATGAAGTTCCGTGGTTAAGAGATATATTCACAAAAAAAGATTTAACTTTCTCTTCGTCATAATCCATTCTTAATAGATTTTTCTCAATCAGACGCGGTACCGCATCTACCCTATTTTTAGCGTAAGTCTTGACTGTCATAAATAAAGACATAATAACCACTAATAATAATACCAAATTATCTCTTTTCTGCATCTTTGGTCTCCTTTCACAGAATTAAGATGTTAATAAAAAGAACTTCTCCTTAACTTCTTCCTCTCCCTATTTAATTAGCCAATTCTTACATATTAAACATTAAATGTCAACGTAAAGAGGGTGACCGTCTTAGGCGATCACCCCTTTGTTTACCTGCTTGTAATTCTTATGTCCACTTTCCTTATTCGAGGACCATCAAACTCCATTAAAAATATTTGCTGATATCTACCAAGTTTAAGTTCATGATTATCAAGAGGGACTATAACACTATTGCCTATAATCATCGCTTTAATATGCGCAGAAGAATTCGTCGTGCCATCAGGATGTTGATGATGATAAAAAGTTGGTCCGTCCTTACTAATACCAGAATGCACCTTGCTATCTAACCAATTCTTAACATCTTTTTTTAACCCTTTCTCGTCTTCCATAATCGCTATAGCACAAGTAGTATGTTCAACGTAAACCGTCACAGCACCTTGCATAAAACCCTTTTTTCTAATTATTTTTTTAATTCTTTCCGTTATATTCCTAAATTCAACTTTTCCCTTAGTTCTAAATCCAGTCTGCACAACCAATCCTCCTTATTTTTTAGGTTCCCAATCATTAATTGTTATCCTACCAGTTTTTTGACTGGCAGTAACTGTTAATTTTTGCCCCTCCTTCCATTTTATATTTTTTATCATTTATGTCAATCTCTGCATAGTCTATGTATAGATTAGATGTTGTTTTAAGTTTTTATTTTGGGTGGCTAAAGGGAATCGGACCCTTGTAACTGCCTCCACAGGGCAGCGCTCTGCCATTGAGCTATAGCCACCATAATGACGCCCCGTTATTCAACGGGACATAGTTTTTATTACTAAATTAAAATTTGGATAAAAACTATGTGCGCCTGGTTGGAATCGAACCAACGACCTAATGCTTAGAAGGCATCCGCTCTATCCCCTGAGCTACAGGCGCATATATATTTTATACTATATTAATAGTAAAAAATCAATTATAATTGTTAAGGCCTCGGATATTTTGTCCGAGGCCTTTTATTAATTAACTCCCTAATTTGAATGTACTTGATACGCAAAAGCATCAAGCACGTCTAAATCCAGAGGACCGCCATCAACATAAATTGACAATCCGGGAATATCACAGCCAGATAACTGACATTCAGAAGCTCTTCCAGGCATACAACCAACAGGCGCTAAAGAGATATAAGGCCTCTTGTGTAACAGAACAGAACCAACCGTCAAAATAGCTTCTCCATGAGGAGTCTCCCCTATATAGGGAAGTCCTGCTTGAACAATATGTTTAATAGGATATTCTGGATGCCAACCAAATTGAGTAGCACAGACTTTATGTAAACTGTTACTAATTATATTTCGTGCGAATTTTGCTACTCGAGATTCCTTAGCAACATACGAGGTATAATTCATCCATTCGCTTACATAAGCAAGATTCGCCCGCAAGCCACGTTGTTCCATCTCACGAATAATATATCCATTCAACCATGGTTCGCTACGAACATAAATCTCACCAACAACAGAAACATCAATAATCGCTTTCTTTTTGTCTGGATTAATAGTGAATGACTTAAACCCATTAACAGCGTTCTTTAGAAACAATAAAAGTCCCCACGATCCCAAGATATTCCATATATTATCGCCATGATTCCCTTGAGCCAAAAGTTGCTCAGCAGCGGTTAAGCATTTTTGATACCATTCATCAACCGCATTATGATCATCTACAATCGGGCGAATATAATGCAACATCCGAGTCAATAAATCATTTACACAAATTGCTGACCATAATTTCAACCTCAAAAGCTTATCTAATCCATTTTGATAACCAGAAGAAGAGTTCAGAGAATAAATACCAACATTGTTGTAGCCTTCTTTATTTAAAACTATTTGCATCAACTGTTGATAAGCACCAAATCGACATGGTCCATTTGTTCCTGGAAGAAAAACGTTTACAGCCACATCTTCAGACTGATCTTGTAAATATTTCAACACACTTCCAATCACCGCCATACAAGGCGCGCATTCTTTGCCTGTGCAATGTTGTCTTCCTAAAGCAAAAGTCCCAGCATCAATCAGTGGTAAAGCTTCAGCGCTAATACCACGTGAATTAAAAACTGCTGCTAATAATCTATTTCCCTCACTCATTGGAGATAAAATAAGATGCGCTCTTTGAAACGAACTGCTTTTCCGAACAAGAAAATTAACATCAGGATTTATAAACTTATTTCCATAATATTCCCTAATCATTATCGCTGTTGCCTCTACTCTCGTTTTATATCCCGCGCTACCAACCAGACCGTCAACTTGATAATTAGAGAACAAATAACCTGTCATTAACTTTTGTAAGAAATGCTCAACAAAAGAATCAGGACCGCACGCGAAACAGGAAAGCCAAACAGGATAAATTGATAAATCAGATTTACTTACAGCTACTGCTGCACGTAAATTTAATTGTGCTTCACCCCAATATAAATCGAGGAGTGGAGCTTTGTCTAAAATATCTTTCGGTAAACAATCTATCGGCAAAGCGATAGTACCAGCCCGCTGAAATTCTTCAGAAATACCACTATTCATAATAGGTTCATACAAGATGTATGATCTACCCAACAAAAGTGCTATTGGCACCTTATGTAAGATACTATAAGCAATAGCGTTCTTGCCAATTTCCTGACATTGCTCTTCAAATTCATTTTGAGCTGTACACGCTACAGTTAAAGCCGATTCAATCTGAGCTTTATCTAACCCGGGTATAATTTGGCGTAAAGATTTTAATAGTTCGCCAATATTGCCCGGATTATCAAGACCCTTATCAAACTGTAGAATTGGATTAAGAACCGGACCATTATTAACATTGCTAATCATATTTGGCAATGTTTGCGCCATTGGACATGTAACTTTGTCTCCGAGAGCATCAACAAATAATGATCCAATCTTAGGCAGAAAAACAGCATCAAGATTTGAATAATCCAACCCATGCACCAATTTAATTGGCGCACATAATTCCGAAGATCTGCATAAATTATTCCCTTTTTCCAAAGTTGTTTGATTAGGTTTTAATAAAATCACATCAAAACCTAAATATCCCAACAATTTTACAAAGAAAATTGCATATCTTGTCATTGATAAAGAATAAGGCACACCAATCATCTTAAAACCGAGACTATATGAATTAGAAATAAATTTAGAAAAAACTTTCTCTCTTTCCTTATATGGATTAGGCGCATCAATCGGCAACTTGTTACCTTGCGAACTACCTTCATACTTCGGACACAACCCATTACTAACAACAGTAATTTTTTTACCTTTTGCTTCTATAATCGTTTTTTCTAAATTGCATTTACCACCACACTTAGCGTCTTGACACAAAGTTGATTTTTTGGAAATAATTCCTGCATCAAGAAAATACTTAATGTCGAAAAAATCTTTAGCTTCTAATAATTTACTTTTATGAGCATTAATTATTCTAATTGCTGCTCCACGTGCCCCGGCCATCCCGGGATTTACTGGAACAATAACATCTCTACCAGTAACTGCGGCAAAAGCAGTAGGTAATGCTTCAAGAACAGCCGGCGTTCCTTGTAAAACAATATCTCCAACAATCTCTCGTCCAGCCACAACAGCACGCACAAAATTTTGTACTACTGCATAATATGCGCCAGCGAATATATCTGCTAATTCGGCTCCATTTTTATGCGCCAACAAGGCGTTGCCAAGAAAAAATACCGTACATCTCTCTCCGAAATCTAATGGATTCGTAGCGGTTAAGGCCATTTTCCCAAATTCATCTAAGTCAATATCTTTTTTACTAAATTGTCTTAACAACTCTTCTAAAAAAGAACCTGTACCGGCCGAACAAACCAAATTCAATGCTTGATCAACTAATATACCGCCAACAACCTTACCATATTTACTATCCTGCCCTCCGAGGTCAAACATAGTAAAAATTTCTCTACCCATAGCAGAATAAGCAGCAGTTATATGCGCGATGACTTCATTTTCCACAAATATATTATTTTTTAAATGTGGAAAAATTGCGCGCGCCACCCGCTCTGCAGAATATCTCCCAGAGCCAGTAAAAACTAATGCCACAATGCTATTGCTAATAGATTTGCTTATGATATCTCTAACTATCTTTTTTACAGCACCAATTGGATCGCCACCCGTATTCTCATATCGTGAATATGTTATAGATCCTGTTTTGATATCCTGAAGAATAGCTTTTGTCCCCGTAGATCCTAAATCAATAGATAAAATAATATCTGCAACATGCAAACAATCACTAATTTGACTTCCTTGACAATAAGTAATCTTATCTAAATAGCAAGACAAGGGTCTCAATTTAGGCTTATCTATTTCCTGGATTTGTCGATTTGATCGAAATACAGATAAATAATGACTATCTACGTTTTTTGCAGCTACCAATGCTGCGCCACAAGCTTCAAATAAGAATCCGCCATTCACTATTTCAGCATGCTCTATATTCATACATGACAAAATAGAATTACGAATGATATCAATATGAGCTACACCCCCACCGAACAAAAATAACCCATTAACTATATTCTTTTTTGTCCAACCGCCGATATAACAACCAACACATCGTAGAAAAGCTAAGATGACTTCTTCTTTTGGCATCCCTTCATTACTCAAATGAACTCTATCGCTTTTAGACATTACTGGACAACGAGTATTAATTACTACATCAGTTTGAACGTTTTTTACCAATTCCCCGACATTTATCATATCCAAACCATAAGGCGACAAAAACATTTCTATCCCCTGTCCTGTTCCACTGGAACAACGAGTATTACGATAAAAAGAAAATTTACCATCTTTTCTTGTGGCCAACATATAACTGCTCATACCTAAATTTAGATAATTCAGATCACCCTCAGGATATTTGTCGTTCAACGCTTCAACACAAGCATTATTTAAAACAATATCCATTAATTTACTTGATGAACAAATCTTATTCCTACACAGCAAACTAATTAATTTTTGACGCATTACCCCAGTCACAACAATCTTATCGCTCCCTGTAACATCAGCATGTTGTTTGATAAAATCCAACGCTATTTGTATATTACCATCATAAAATAGCTTATCGCACGATATTATAAATAAAGATTTAAGAATATCGCCCGCCAATATTACAAACGCAACCTTCTTTACCCCAATATCAATACCTAAAAATTTCTTTATTTTTTCCACTTCTTCTCCTTCTCTTTTCTTTATATTGTTTTTTCAATCATAATCTTAATACAAATTGTTAAAAAACATTCCTCTCCTATGACTGTATTAGATAAAAAAAATCTCAAACTGTCAACCCAGTTTGAGATTTAATCAAAACTGATACAATTATATCAATTAAAAGGATCTGGATAATTATTTTGTTTTGTTTCCAATAAAATATTTTTCCTATGCTCTATATTCTCCAATATTTTATTAATCTTTTCTATGTCAACATTTTCTACTGTCACATCAATTACTGTTTCTGCATTAACAATCTTATAAACACATTCGTAATAACAAAAAATACTCAAAAACAAAAGCCCTGTAACTATAAATACCAAAACAGGAACATACAACGTCTTCAAAATTTTATTAACCCTTTCAATTGATATGTCTTTTATATTAAATTTCATAAATTACTGTGTGTAAACTTTTATATGCAAAGTCGTTTCTAAGTCACCTTCTTTTAGGCTAGATATATTTGTCAAAACCCTACCAGTTAGTTGTTTACTATCCAATCTTTTGATATTAATATTTTCTATTTCAGTTAAACGATATGGTGGATAAGGGCTGTCTTCCAAATTAGACAAAAATGAAATTAAATTATTAAAATCGCCCCAAAGAGTTATCTGAAATCCCAAAAACGGATTAGTAATATCTTGTTTTGAAGGATCAAAAGAGCTGACTGATTTAACTTCAAAAATATTATTAGTTTCTTGCGCCACCTTCTCTAAATCAGTAATAAATTCTACTGTATTGTCTGTATTCAAAAAAGCATTTCCTAAATCTGCCAAATTACTTTCTATTCCTTCATACCCCATCTGTAAATCATTGGATATTTCTTCTTTTTGATAAAACTGTTCCAATCTTATCTGATTATTCAAATATTCCTGAGAGATAAATCTGATTTTAGACACCAAGAAACAGTCAACAGAAATAATAACTAAAATAATAAGCAAAGACGCCCCAATAGACCACATTAATTTTTCTTTGACTGAGATCATTTATTTATTATTACCTAATACTGTTTGATCAGGTTTTAACGAAATATTAAAATTAATATTTTCCCGCTTTAATAAATTTGCTATCGGAGATTTAACATCAGTGAAAAAATCATTAGATTCTAATATTTCTTGAAATGATAATAAATCATCACGCGTATTAGACCAACCTACTATATTTATCTCGTTACTCTCCGATCTGTAATCAAAACTAGTTAAATAGATACTGTTTGGTGTTATCAATGATATTTCTTTCATAGATAAAGTCCAATTCAAGAAATGAGCTTGCTTATCATAAACCAGATTAATTAATCTATTGGCATTGATAATATTTTTTTCTGTCTCTATTAACTGCTGCACTCTTACATCATCTTGTTTGGTATCTATCAATCGGTTTTGCGACCTTAATAATATATTTAGATAAATAAAAATAGTTGCCAATATCAATGAAAAAGACACCAGAAAAATAATAATCCATGTTGCTAAGGATATTATCAAATCTTTTGAGTTGAGAACTTCCAATTCTTTTTTATTTTGCGGAGGTAAAAGATTTATCTTAATCATTTTTTTATTCTATACTTGATGATTTTAAATCAAAATTTCTAAGAGCCAAACCAAAAACAACTGCGCATGGACCAAACTTATCTTCGCATTTATTTTTAAACTTATTCTTTATCTTAATACTGGGGACAATATTTTTAGCGCAGTCACATAAAGAAGTTTGTATTTTCACTTTTTGAGTAATATATTCTGACAAATGTGCCACAGATATATCGCCACAGAAAATAATCTGCTCAATTTCTTTATCAGGTTTATGAATATGACCAACATGATCATGATAAAAAGTAATATACTCAATAATTTGTTCCACAAACTTATCAGCTACTGGTGACAATGCGTTATAAATTGACTCCCGATTCGCAAGATCTATTGATTCTATTACTTTTGATTTATCAATACACAATCCAACTTCTCTCTTTAATAATTCTGCTTTTTTCTCATCAATATCAAATTCTTTTAATAGCGATTCCGTAAATAACCAATCCGACAAAGGAGTATGAGCAGTAAAACAAATAACCCCCTCCGAGATAATCACAAAATTAGCCCCCGTTGAGCTTATATCTACAATAATTGTCGGTTTATTATTATCCGGACTTATCAATAATCTAGCTACAGCTACTGATTCCGGTTCTAATGCAACAGGATACAATTCACTTTTATGTAACAAACTTAGATAACTTTCTACCAGTGTCTTTGGCGCCGCTGCAATTAAAATATCTATATGATTCTCTTTTTTATCGCCAACGGGATTGATAACCGACCAATCTAAATAAACTTCATCTATACCCAATGGTATATGAGCTTCGGCTTCCCACTTGACTGCTTGATCCAATTCTTCACGCTTCATAGCTGGCAACTGAATAATCCTAACAAACACTTTTTCTTCTGGTAAATTGCAAACCACCTCATTGCCTTGAAAAGCGTCACCTATAGAATTTAATAAAGCGTCTTTAATAAGACCTGATAGTTTATCTTCTTGTTCTATCTCTCCATCTTTAATAAGTCCTTCTGGGATTGTTTTTTCGATAAAACCAGAAACCATAAACTTGCCAGCTTGTTTTTTAAACTGAGCCATCCTTAACGACAAATCACCCAAGTCCAACCCAATGGCCGATTTTTTAGAAAACGAAAAATTTATCATAACCTTACTTCAATTTTATCATTTTTATTTTACCCAGCCAAGTTGATAACAAAATCCCGATACTGTCAATCATCACATCCATAATCGCCCCCTGCCGACCAACAATAAACGTCTGATGATATTCATCAGACGTAGCATATAAAAACGCTAATACCAAAGCGATAATTAATATTTTTTTCTTAGACAAATTATATTCCGCCAAAGCGCGAATTAACAAAAAAGTTAAAATGAAATATTCAGTGATATGCGCCAATTTTCGTAAAACAAAATCATAATAATGAGGAAAACCAGATTGCAAACTCGGCTGATGTGATAAAAAGAAAATAATCCCCACCCATACAACCACTAAAAACCAATTTTTGAGTTTTGCGTTCATATTTTGAAATAGAGTCCTCGTAGAGTACTCTACGAGGACTCTATTTTATTACAGTTGTTATTTACAATTATTATCTCTCCAACCACTCTAAAAATTTGTCTAACGGCCTTGTATTCAAAATATCTTTCTTTTCTGCCCAACCGCGTCGGGCTGTGCCAATACCGTACTCCATCATACTTAATCCAACCGCGCTGTGCGCGTCGGTATCAATCATTAGTTTTACACCATGTCCTATCGCCTGCCTCACATCTGTATCTTTTAAATCTAATCTTTTTGGATGGGCGTCAATTTCTAAAATAGTTTTTGTTTCTTTCGCTGCTTTAAAAATTTTATCGTAATCAAAAATGAATGGTTCACGCCGCATAATAATTCTGCCAGTCGGGTGAAAAATTGCGTCCACGTTTGGATTTTCTATTGCTCGCAATAAACGCCCAGTCATATCTTCTTTGTTCATTTTAAAATTCGAATGTATCGCCGCGCCAACGAAATCTAATTTTGATAGAATTTCATCATCCAACGCCAAACTGCCATCTTTTTTAATATCCACCTCGCATCCTTTCAATATTTTAATACCAGATAATTTTTTATTAATTTCATCAATTTCTTTCATTTGTTTTAAAATTTCATTGCGTCCCATAGCATTAGCAATTTTTAAAAATCCAGCGTGATCAGTAATAGTAATATATTCATAGCCCATGTTCTTGGCGGTTTTTACCATCTCTTCTATTGTATTAACGCCATCACTCCAAGTAGTATGCATTTGGCAATCACCTTTGATATCATTATAGCCAATCAGTTTTGGCAATTTATTTTCAAGCGCTACTTCAATTTCGCCAGTATTGGTTCGGAGTTCTGGTTCAATGTATCGCAAACCGATAGATTCATAAACTTTCTTTTCTGTTTTGCCTGCAATTCTTTTCTCTCTTCCGCTTCTGACAGAATACACTCCATATTCGTTTAATTTAAGTCTCTTTTTAATAGCGATACGACGCGTCATAATATTATGATCTTTACTACCGGTAAAATATTGCAAAGCCGCGCCAAAACTTTCTTTTTTAACCACACGCAAATCACAGTCAAAACCACCCTTTAATCGCGCCGAAGATTTAGTCGGTCCTTTTGCCCACAATCTTACCACTTCTTTCATTGACGTGAAATATTCCATCACCTTTTCCGGCTCTGACGAAACAACCAAAATATCCCCATCGCCAATTGTTTCTTTCATTCGCCTTGTTGAACCAGCAATAGTAATTTTTTCTACTTCTGATAATTTTTTTAAATCCACCACTATACCGCGCAAAATAGGTAAAATGTCACCTAATAGAAAACGACCCTTATTTGCTTTGGCTAATTCTATTCCTTGTAAGATATTTTCTTCGCTCTTTTCTCCAAAACCCTCAAGCTCTCTTATTTTATTTTTCTTAGCCGCTTTTTCTAAGTCCTTTAAATTTTTAATATTTAATTTCTTATAAAAAACCTTAATCTTTCGTGAACCCAATCCTTCTATTTTTAAAAGTTCTTCAATTTTAACCGGACATTCTTTTTTAAGTTTATTATATCCTTTAATTTCTCCTGTCTTAATATATTCCTCAATTTGTAAAGCAATGCTTTTCCCGACACTTGGAATTTCCTCTAATGCCTTCAATCCCCCTTCCTTATATATATCATGCGCATCACGCTCCATAGTTTCTAAAACACGCGCTACTTTTTCATAAGCGCGCGGTTTAAATTGCACTTCTTTTAGTTCTAAGAAATCAGCAATGCGATAAAATATTTCTGATAATTCCAAGTTGATCATTATTTTGGCACTGAAGGATTAACGCTTTTGGCTTGTGGAGCGCGAGGCACTTTTTTATTCTCCAATAATACTTCATTTTTCAAAAATATCAGCGGAATAAAAGCGCTAATCGCAATCACAATACCCACAATTATAAATAGAATATTAAATCCAAATTTATACGCAATAACTCCACCAAACGCGCCGGTCACACCTGTGCCAAGCCCAATAAAAGCGCTATGGAAACTCCAATCAGATGCCTCTCTGCCTTTATCAATATGACGAGTAAAAATAGCACTGTATGCTGGGATGTTCATACCAATACCAATCGCATACAAAGATTGTAATAAATAAATATGCCATACTGTTCGAGCGATTATAAAACCGAAAGTTGCTATGGCTGTCAACAATGATCCCATAAAAATAAATAGCAGATCGTCTTTTTCGCCATGATTTCTGTCTAAAAAATTACCAAAAGGAATAGTGACTGCTGATTTAACTATCCAGTAAACAGCAGCAGCATAACCAACAATTTCTATCGTTCCACCCGCGATACGATTAATTATAAAAATCGCAAACACAGGCGCCACAAAACCCAAACCGCTAGTCAACGTAAAATCGGTAATTAGTAAAATTTTGATTACCTTATTAAAGAGTTTTTTCATTATTTATATTATAACCTATTTCCCCCACGGATGACAGGTTGATATTTGTTTTAAGCCCAACCATAATCCCCTAAACGTTCCGTGCTTCTTAACAGATTGATAAGTATATTCCGAACAACTCGGATAATGACGACAACGTCCCAAAACCCTTAAAATCGGGAAATAACCACGATCGGGCGATATGGTTCTTTGATAGATTCTTATTAAAAAAAGAATAACTTTTCTCATATTATTATTGCTATTATAGCACCCCTGTCATTCCTGTAAAAACTAATTTCTATATTAAAGCACCCGCTACTTTGTAGCGGGTGCTCGTTATATTCTAATTAATGATTTACAAGAAGTTTGTCTATCCCCTTCTCGCGAACCAATTCTTCAAATTGCCCTGTCCCAATCCCGACACTTATTATATGTCGTCGATTGATTTTAAAACATTGAACTCCTTTGTTTTCTAATTCTTCAAATAAACTAGTTATCTGAGAATTAAAAATCGTAGAAATTTTATACTTCCGTAGAGTTTGTACAAAACTCAACGAAAATTCCTTTCCAGAAATTTCTTGTGTTCCACCCCCCAATTCATCAATAAACAAGAAAATTTTCTTGCTTTTATATTTTTTTACCTCCTTAAGTAAAATTTTTATCTGGTCTAAAACCATATTACACTTAGAGCCATCAGCCCCAGAAGGAATAAATATCATCGCTAAAACATCTTTGATATTTATTTTCACCTCCCGTCCAAACGACAACAGGCCACTCTGAGCTTCAAAAATCAACTCAGGAAAAGATAATCCAGTCACCGTTTTACCACCGTTATTCGCCCCACTAACACCTATAACTGTTCCATTGATAGCAGGTAAATTAATAATCGGCCGTATTTGTTTACCGTTAGTATTGTGGTTATGGAGTAGGTAAACAGGATAAGCCATTCTGGCACTAACCACGTTTTCTTTAGAGTCAATTTGCGGTTTGCATAACGGCCAACCATATTCATCCGATAAATTACAATAAGCACTAGCTATTTCGCTAACGGCTTTAAGACAATTAATGTGCTCATCAACAAATTTTCTATGCTCCTTAATTATCTTAACCACTTTAGAAAACTCATTTTTATATAAGCCTTCTAAATCTACCCAAGCATACCTCTTATCCATCTTCGGCGCCGAAACAGTATGAAGTCGTTTAAAGAAACCAGCATCTACAGTTTTAATATTTTTAATCACTTCGGCAACGTGTAAGGAGCGACAATAGTCATTATATGTCTCTCGATACAAGATTCTCGCTTCTTTAATCTGCGCTTCCATTTTTTGCGAATAACCCGCGAAATGAGCAAAATTAAAATCATCTACACCATAATTTATCCGACTATTAGCTCCATAGATACGTATTTCTAACTTCTTGCCATTGTAGGAAAAATATACTTGAAAAGTTATATTATGCAACATAATAGCATCTTCAAATCCTTTTACAGCAGACACTATTGAATTCAAACCTTTAGTGATATCATTAATGATATCACTATTCCAATCGTTGATTACCATTTCACGCATTATTTGATTCTGTTTACGACCGACGACATAAATGTTGCAGATACCCTCTATCCACCTCCATAATTTTCTGGGTAAGATATTTCTCCAACGATTCAATTTTGAAGAAAAAGCGCAATGCCCATAAATACGATTTATATCTTGATTACAATTATAGTGAGAAAAACCATAATTATAACCAAACGTCAGTATCCCCTCAAGAAATGCTGTTTTCTCGATCCTTTGAAACAAATCCCTACTCATTTGATTTTCAGTTTCTTCCAACGCCAAAGAATTTTTCAAACAATTAGTTAATTGTTTAATTCTCTTCGGCGCTTCTGGCGCATCAAACAAACTAATAAAATTATGGACTTGTTGCCAATACGGATTGTGATCTTTCTCAGGATTGAAAAAAAACAGAAAATCATCTTGCTGAGTTGGTAAATTAGTATCTACATAAACATTTTTAATCCACTCTCTTAACTTTGGTTTTTGTGATAAAAACCAAAGCAAGTCCTGTCGCGCCTTGATTTCCGCTTCATCCGTAATCCCAAAGCTATTTACTAACAGATTATTATTCAACCCTCTACTCCTGATGATTGAGTCTCTATGAGGAAAATCGCCAATAATCTGTAATCTCTTGCTCTCCGGGATATCAGTCTCCCAAATAGTAAAATCTTTTGGATAGTTAATTTCTGGAATACTTTTCTTTACATCTTTACTCATACTCAATCCTCCTTATGTTTAAGCAACAAATTCGTCATTAAATTATGTAATGCTTCTAATTCTAATTCCCCAGCTGTTCTGCCTTTACGATCATCTGGTAAATGTTCACCTAAACCACAAATTCCAAGTTTTAGAAAATATAATATTCTTCTAAACCTGCCTTCCCTATTTTCATAAGCCACAGAAATATGTTCTTGCAAAATAAATAGAGAAAATCCTACTCCCTCACCAACTTGTTTCTGTGTCTTACAAACCAAACAACAAAATTCAGAAGACTTTGATAACGGATCATAAAGACGATCGTATCGACACTCTCGGCAAACCAAGCAATAATGACACGCCATAACAAAATCTTTTTCATGGTCATGAATCCATTCATCGGGCGGATGTTCTATAAGAATCATTCCAATCCGTCTTACTAAAAATTTCTTCCAAAAACTTATCTTTTTAGACAAAACAATCCTCCTTTGTATATGATGTTTTAAGTGTGCTCACTTTTAGATATTAAATAATAATTTTTTGGATAAGTCAACATCTGCTATAATAGACCTATGCAATTTATAAAGAAAAATTGGTTTAAAATTTTGGTTGTATTTCTACTGCTTTTTATTTATAGCATTTCCTTAACTCATAAAATAAATTTAACAACCGATGATCTGGGTCGCCATATCACCAATGGACAAATAATTTGGCAGACAAAAAGCATTCCTAAGATCAATTTCTATTCTTATACTGAACCAGATTTCCCTTTCTTGAACCACCACTGGCTGAGTGGCTTATTATTTTATTTCATATTTTTAATTGCCGGTTTCAATGGGTTAATTGCTTTCAAAATACTTGTTCTATTGGCAACTTTCTCAATTATATTCTATATTGCCACCAAAAAAAGTAATTTTTGGTTATCAGCCATTTTTGCGCTTCCTATTATAGTACTTTTAAATGAACGTACCGATGTTCGCCCAGAGATTATTAGTTTTCTTTTTATCGCCATCTTCTTATATATATTAGTTTTTTATGGCAATAAAAACAGCAAAAAGATATTTTGGCTTGTTCCATTGCAACTAATTTGGGTTAATTGTCATATTTATTGGCCTATCGGCATTTTGATGGTTGGCGGTTTTTTATTCTCTAGAATTATTAGTTATTTTAATTTGTCATTCCCGCGAAAGTGGGAATCCAGAAATTATCGATTAGTACTGGATTCCCGCTTTCGCGGGAATGACAAGAAAATAATCAAAAAAATTGCTATTTTGCTACTATTGTTAATCTTGGTCACTTTCATCAACCCTGTTGGTTTGCGTGGCGTCACTTATCCATTAAGTATATTCAATAATTATGGTTACCAAATTGTAGAGAATAAATCTCCATTTTTCTTGGAGAATTTGATGCAGAACCCAATCATTCCATTTTTCAAAATCATTTCTTTTCTGCTTATTATCAGTTTTCTTTTCAATTTAGATAATTTTTCTTTATTCTATTTTCTCGCCTCTGTCGCCGTGGTCATTGGTAGTGGTAAAATGATACGCAATTTCCCTTTATTGGCATTAATGTCCTTACCAATATTATCAATTAATTTTTCGCCTCCCTTCAATCATCTTCAAAAAAAATACTCTGGATATGCGAAATATATTAAAAAAACATTTCCCTATTTATATACTGTCCTTCTTATAATATTCATCGTTCTGCTTTTAAATAAAACTATAAAACTCAATAAAAAAGATTTGGGATTAGGTTTAGAATTTCAGGCTAATAGTTCAGCGGAGTTTTTCAAAGAAAATAATTTGTCTGGACCATTATTTAATAACTACGATATCGGCAGTTACCTGATTTTTCATCTATATAATAGAGAGAACGTTTTTGTTGATAACCGCCCCGAAGCATATTCTAAAAATTTCTTTGAAAATATTTATAAACCAATGCAACAGAACGAAGAACAGTGGCAAAAACAACTTGAGAAATATAATTTTAATACTGTGTTTTTCACCCATCAAGAAGGAACACCATGGGGAAATCAATTTGTAGCCAGAACATTTAATGATCCTGAGTGGATTTTAATTCATGCTGATACTCAAGCTGTTATATTTATAAAAAATATCCCGCAGAATGTAGGTATTATTGATAGATTCAGAATTACTCCTGACAATATCGTCATAAAGATAACACCAGTTATAAATTCTTCCAATGTTAAAACACAATTATCAGCAGTTAATCTATTATCGTTAATCGGTAGAAATGATATTGCACAAGATATTTGCCAAGAAATTATTGAGAAAAATCCCAAAGAAGTTAATGCTTATTTAGAATTATCATCAATTGAACTGCAATCTGGAACCAAAACAGGCTTACTATCGGCAAAAAGATACCTTGAAAAAGCAATACAAATTAAAAAACCGCTACCGTCAATCTATAATCAATTAGGGTTAATCAACTTTAATCTCGGTGAATACGAAGCAGCAAAAAAAGCCTGGCAAGGGGCTTTAAAAATAAACAAAAAGGACGACACAGCAAAGTATTATTTAGAACAATATAATAATCTTAATCTGCCTTAAATCTTTCACGTATAATCGTCTTTACTGCCAACAGACCATCTTTAAATTTAATTTTCTTACCTTGATTATATCCGCGCCGATTATATTTTATCGGCCGTTCAATTATTACCACTCCTTTTTTGAGGAGCTTAATAGTTAACTCTGGTTCTATTTCAAATTTTTCTGATTCCAAATTTAATGATTTTAAAATGTCTGTCGGACACAATTTTAAACACGTCTCCATATCGGTTAAATTTGCATTAAAACATAAATTAGTTAAAGACGTTAAGAATCTATTAGCAATGTAGTGAAGCGTAAACCTGTTATTATATTTTTCTAAAAATCTTGACCCATAAACACTAATTTCTTTTTTCTCTGGCCAATTATTTTCAATGTCTTCTATTTCACTAAATAAAAAAGAGATGTCTTCTGGAGCATATTCCAAATCAGCATCGTAAATAATAGAATACAAGCCAGTCACCCAACACAAACCAGTACGAATTGCTGCGCCCTTACCCCTATTTTGACTATGTCCAACTAATTCAAATTTATACTTTTTTTTAAGTTCTGATAATTTTTCAAATGTCCCGTCTTTAGAACAATCATCAACAAAGATAATCTCTTTATTAATTTTTAAATCTGTAACAGACCGAACAACATCACCTATCAAATCAATCTCATTAAAAACTGGGATAATTATAGATATTTTTGACTGCATAATTTATATTTATTTACTACAAAAAAAACGCGGCACAAATACCAACGTATTTAATAATACCACTCTTTGTTAAACACAACAAACAAAATAAAAAAAACACCGAAGCCGGGGGTTGCCATATTGATTGTTTTTATAAATCAAATTAAGAAAGGAGGAATCCCGCAGCTTCGGATAATTTATTTGATGATATTTTTGGACGCGATGAGGCAATCTGAGAAGCATATATTTACTGTACGCCTCACCGCACTTAATTAATCTTAAACAAAGAACCAATAATGAATAAAACAATACTAACAAATTTATTTTTGTATGTCAATAGTATAATAAGTCGCCACTAAACCCAGAAATAACCACAGAATTAATTGACCCTGCTGTAGGGTCCATAGAAAATGATCCATCAAGCCAATAGATAGCAAAGAAAATATTATAAAAAATAGAGTTAATATTATAAAATAGTCATTCTTTTGTTTTTTTACAAAGACAATCATATTCCTAACGAGTGAAAATATAAAGAATAAGAATACAGACAGACCAAACAAACCAACTTCACTGGCAATAAGCAAATAGATATTATGAACTGGTTGGTGCGTCCAATCAGCCAACAAACTTAAAAAACTTCGCATATTCCAAACAAAATTGCCCAATCCCAGACCAATAAATGGATAATCGGCAATATTTATCAATGCTGTTTCATTATAAAAATTTCTCAGAGTTATTGATTCTTCCGTAGAAGATATTTTAAATCTGGAAAAAATTTCAGGTTTCGCTAAATTTACAAACACTGAACACAGAATTATCAATACAAATAAAATAAATATTGTTCTTTTCATCAAGCTAATATCTTTATTTTTTTTGGCTTTAACAAATGAAAAGATAAAGTAAATTATACTTACTATTAATGTAATCGCGATAATTGTGCGCGAAAAAGTTAATAACAAAGAAAAAAGAAAAACAAAATACGCAATCATTAGTAAGCAATTCTTAGTAAATGTATGTTTTTTTGTAGTCCAAATATAATATAAGAATAAAATATTAACTAATAAAAAAGCCGCTAAAATATTCGGATGCGGAAATACACCATAGACGCGGAGCATTTTAACCCCACCGACTACAATCTTGGCCACCCCGCCTATTTCTGTATTTAATGGACTTTCAGCTAAGTATTTCAATCCCAGACTGTGCTGTTTGGCATATTGCAATATAGCAATACATGCTTGAACCAAACCACTTGCTAAAAAAATATGAACTAATTTCCTAAACTTAATTTTAGAAATATTGTCGTCATCTTCTTCTATGTCCTTAAGGGTCAGATTGCTTCTAATGTAGAAAAATAAAATAATAAATTCCATCAACTTAGATATTTGATAAAAACCCAAACCGACATTATCTGCGAAGGATATAGACACAAAACTAATAATGAAAAATAAAATAAGCCAAAAAACAGGACTTTTAATAAGTCCCTCTGTTTTAATTTCTAAATTTTTAAAAAATCTCTTAGATTTATAGCGCCAAAACCATAAGAGAAAAATTAAAACAAGCAAAATATCCGTCCCATATAGAAAAGCCGACGTCCATTCATTAAACCCAGTATTAGACCATTGATATAAAATAACTCTCGTTTGGAGAGGTATTAGGAAAATGAAAATAAAAAATAAAAATCTCTCTATCTTTTTAAACATTATTGTGTAATATCAAATAAAGTCACAACCTACTAAACTCTTCTTTGATAATTTCTCTATCATCCCACTTAATTTTTTCTCCTCTATCAACACACATCCACGGTTCACATCCTTTTCCTGTAATAATCACTATATCCCCTTCTTTAGCCAATTGCAATGCCTTTTTAATCGCCTCGCGACGATCAATAATTTTTTCTATTTTCTTATCTATAACCCCACTTGCCACTTCATCAACGATCGTTTGCGGATTCTCATCATACGGATCTTCATTAGTAATGATAATCTCATCACAATACTTTTCCGCTATTTTCCCCATCTCTGGCCTTTTCCATTTATCCCTGCCACCACCAGCTGAACCCAAAACACTAATTAATCGCCCATCAAAAACTTTTCTAAGGGTTTGATATACTTTCTCCAATGCATCTGGAGTATGCGCATAATCAGCGATTACTGTAAACGACTCTCTAATAACAATTTCTAACCTTCCAGGAATACCTAAAATTTCCGTTAAAGCCGATTTTATTTTTGTTAAAGATATGTCTTCGGACACACCAACGGTTATTGCTGCTAAAGTATTATAAATATTAAATTTGCCTAATAAATTTGTATTAATTTCTACATTATCCAACATAAAACTTGTACCCTTATTATCTAATTGAATATCTTTAGCCCTGATAACAGCCTTTGAATCAATCCCATAACTCCATTGTTTTGGCTTGTCAAAACCCAAAAAATATTCAGCATTAACATCATCAATATTAATAATAGATTTTCCCTTAAAACCAAGTGTTTTAAACAATTTTCCTTTGGCTTCTTTGTATTTTTCAAAACTTCCATGAGATTCAATATGTTCTGGCGTGATATTAGTCAGAACTGCTGTATTAAACTTAATAAATTTATGACGATATTGCTTAATTCCTTCTGATGTAACCTCTAAGACTAAATATTTGCAATCCTCGTCAACCGCCTGACGTATAAACTGCTGTATTTTTAAACGACCAGGCATAGTCATTTTTAAATCGTTATCCCAAATATTATCACCTACTTTAAATTGAATAGAAGAAACTGCTGCTGTTTTATATCCAGCGCTTTCTAAAATACGACTTACCAAATAAACAACTGTTGATTTGCCATTAGTTCCCGTCACGCCAATTATTTTTAATTCTTTAGACGGAAAACTATAAACAACAGCGCCTAAAAACGCCAACATCCAATGATACCAGCTAAAAATAAATTTAGGTATTATCTTTTTGAGTATTTTTTTCATTATCATATTTTTATAAAATTACCTACAAGATACATCTTAAGCCAATCAAGGAACTTATTATCAATTATTTGTTCTATATGAATAGCTGGTCGTGCTAATATCTTACAAAAAGCAATATATTCTGGGTTACCAACTCTAATCAATTCTTTAATCTCAAAATTATTACTATGAGCCAAACTTAATAATTTAGTATATGTATTTGCCCTATAAAAAGCATTGTGCGCCTGTTTCTGTTTCTTGAGTATATTTTTTATTAAAAAATTATGCAACCTAAGTGGAGTTATCTTACTCAACATCATAATTGGGTTTAAAACATTAGGCGTTAAAAAAATTAAAACACCTCCTTTTTTTAATACACGATTAAACTCATTAAATACTAATTCTGGCTTACGTAGATGTTCTACCACAAAATCACACGTAATAACGTCTATTGAATTATCGCTTAGTGGAATATTTTCTAAATCAGCTAAAATTTTTCTATTAACAATCTTGTTTTCATATAAAGCACTGTGATTATTATCAATACCAACAATTTCTTTTGCAATTGGCTTAACTATTTCAACCACCCCTCCGCCACCGCACCCAGCATCCAAAACAATTGTCTGACAATTAACATATTCTTTTAGATATTCTATATAATAACAACCCGCTTTTTTAAACTTAGGATAAACATTTTTCAATTCATCCGAGACAAACATCTTTTGTTCGCTATTATCCTTAAATAAAATATTCATTGATTTGCTAATTTACCCATTACCTTCATCATACTATTTTTAGACGACAATTTAAAGAGGCTTGCGATATTATCGCAAGCCTCTTTTGTTATTAAGACTTTAATTTCTATTTCTGGACAGAAATTTATTTATTCCCACTTCTTTCATCAAATCATCTAAACCTCCGGTACCACCAATACCCTCGTTTATTTGGTAATCTCTATCTAAATGGAGACATTGAACACCTAACTCTTTATTTGAACGTTCAGCTAACTCGTATAGTTGTGTATTACCAACCACGCTACAAGCCTCTAATTCAAATAATATATCTAACCCAGCCTCTACTCCATCTTTAATTTCTTCACCAATAACAATTTGGTTTCCGGTGCCTACTTCATCCATAACAATAAAGATATCTTCTCTAGGCACTTCACGAATACCTTCCATAACTTTCATGGTTTTATACATGAAAAGCTCAGTTAAAGAACCTTCTCCCTGCCCTTCAATAAAAACTAATCCCAATATTTTCTTAATATTCAATCTAAGTTTTTCGCCAAAATTCGGCAACCCAGATTGCGCCAAAAGAATAGTATACGGAAATAAAACATTTAATACTGTCTTGCCGCTTTTATTAGGACCAACAATTATAACCCTATCTCCATTTAAAGGCGGAAAGTTGCGGACAGGACGTATCTCTCTAGGTTTAATACCTTTCTGATTAACAACTTTTTTGCGACCAATTAAATGGAATGGATAAAGTTGATTAAAAGTAAAAACATGTTCACCATTCTCAGTAATTTCTGGGAAATTTAACGGCATATTCCATCTTTTTACCTTACACAACAACATTTCCGCAATTTCGGCAACATCTTTCAAAATTAACAAATGTTCTCTAACCCAACTTCTATAATCATCTACCCCTCTGTAAAAATCTTCAAGAGCAGGTCCAGTCAACAATTCTTTCACAGCATACCAGCCACATTCCATTTCCATGTCATAAGTCATTGGTAAAATAATTGAACCATCGCACGAACCAGGAACATTCTTTTCAAACAAATTCATCAATTTTAAATCATAATTTCTCCTATATCTTTCTATAAGTTTATTGTGTAAATTAACATTCGCAACCGCAATTTTTGTTTTTGTGAATGGACTATAGCCTTCGAAATCGTAATCAAAACCATAAAATACCCGACAATTTTCTCTTTCAACATCTACTTGAACCGAGACTACTTGTGCATGTAATCCATCTCTTTCGTAATAAAAATGAATATCAACAAAAAAGTCCGATGGCAAATTTAAATCATAGGTTCCCAGTAGTAATTTAGCGACAAACTTTTTTAAACTCCCTTCTACTGCTATTGGCAACTCAGTTATTACCAAAGGAGCGTAAAAAAACATCCCCCTTATCCAATTATAGAACCAGATTACTAATCGCAAAAAATAGCCAATGCCAAAGCACCATTCAGCAACTTTCTTTTTGGTCCACTTAGGCACATTAATTTTCGGCAAAATACCAGTCAAACCAAAAGAATATTTCTTATAGCCTATTACTTTTTCTTTTACTAACCTACTATTACTACCATTACCATTAACCCTGAAAGTAACCATACCATTGAATTGGACTGATCGACTTAACTTATTAGCCACCGACCCTGACAAAGACTTTTCTCTCTCTTCTGCCTTATCCGCTGTTGTTTCAATAAAATCCAATATTTCATTGAATTCCTTTGAAACATTCTTCCCTTTTTGCTTATCTTTCCTGAAATCCATTTTTTCAATCAACGAGTGTAACAATTGCCAAAACGGGTTATGTTTTTTTGAGGGATTAAAATGATCCAAAAATTCTTGACTTCCGAAAGGAATCCGTAGCTTGTTGAATAATGGATTTTTAAGAAAAAATTTACGGATATCAGGTCGCTCAATAAAAAGCCTCAAGATATTTTGTCGCCGAATAATTTCTTCTCGATCGGTTATTCCAAACGAGTCCACAAGCCTACTATTATTAATACCCAGCAATTTTAATACTTTTTCAAGATTAAAATCTTCTTCGTTGATTATCCTGATTTTATCCTCTTCTTTTATATCCGCGTTCCAGCACTTTACTTTTGGATATTCAAACTTTACCACTGCCAATCCTCCTTATTTAATATGTTGTTGTTAAGTTGCTTTATTACGCCCATTCCGTTCTCAATTAGGACACTCAATGTTATATATTATTTAACCAAATTTGTCAATTTTATTTTAAATTTTCTCGCCACATTATATGCTTTATACCAGCTTTTTTTAAATACCAAATCGTAAGCGCCAGAATATATTACCTCTTTGCCTCCAAAACCACGCTTGAAGCGTGTTACTCCCGGCCATTTATTTTCATCAATACCCCAGAAATTATAATATTTATATCCACGCTCTTTGGCTCTCAATATTGTCTGCCATTGCAAAAGCGATGGCGCCATTACTTGGCGATATTCATGATCCGAAGCACCATGCAAATATGTTGCCGTATCACCAAAGTAAATTACTAAATTTGTAGTTATCGCTTTTTCCTTACAGATAGTCACATATATTTTTAACATGTCATTATCGTCTAAAACATCAACCATCTTTTTGTAATAATCTTTGGAGTGTGTATAAAAATTATCTCTTTTTGAAGTTTTTTCAAGCAGTTTAAGAAATATACCGATAAATTCATGATCTTTAGTTTCCTCAAAAGTAACACCTTTTCGTTTGGCTAATTTAATATTATATCTCGTCTTCTGATGCATTTGGC
Organism: bacterium; assembly: GCA_043818835.1. Taxonomy (GTDB): domain Bacteria; phylum Patescibacteriota; class Minisyncoccia; order Portnoybacterales; family UBA2143; genus JBDRFK01. The sequence continues at coordinate 27,640 of JBDRFK010000008.1, forward strand.
TTAATAACTCCCTTTCTGTTTTGCTTAAATCTAAAATAAGTGTTTTTGACGGCTGAAGTTCTTTCTGAGATTTATTAAAACCAAATTCTGAATAATCAACATTATCCTTTGGTTCAACTTTAAAGAAAATACTTTTTTCTTCTCTGGCGATGATTTTTACTTTATTGACAAACTTTTCTATTTCTACGAGATTCTTCGCTTCACTCAGAATGACAGGTCTTGGACAATACAAATAGTTTCTACCCAACGGCAAATTATGCCTTATAATCAACGCCTTCAATCCATCAATTTCTATTCGCCAAATTTTTCTACCTAAGGATTTCTGAAACTCGCCCCACTCATAAGACTGCAAAAAAGAACCGTTGTTTTTAACAACAAATTCATTCCACTTGGTTTTGTTTTCATTGATCATAAAAAATCACTTTCCCAAAAACTTTAACGCCTCTTTAACTCTGTTTTCTATGTCTTCAATATTGTCTGGCACTTCTTTCAATGCGTCTTGAGCTTGACGACGAGTATAGCCCAAACTTTCTAAAGCATCAATCGCTTCACTATCTGCGCTTAATTGCTGAATATCAGAAACTGAAGCTGTAACTTTATTCTTAAGTTCCAAGATTACTCGCTCAGCCGTTTTTTGCCCAATACCTGACACCTTAGTCAATAAAGATTTTTGTCCACTAGCGACTGCTTGCTTTAATTTATCAACTGACGCTAAACTTAAAATTGACAACGCCGCTTTTGGACCGATGCCACTGATAGAAATTAGTAATTCAAAAAAGTCTAATTCTTCACAAGATAAAAAACCATACAAATCCATTATATTTTCTCTTATATACTGATGAGTAAATAATTTAGCTTCTGAACCATATGTGCCAATCTTATCCAAGACTACTGGAGGACAATAAACACGATACCCCACCCCGCCAATATCCAGTACAACAAACTTATTATTCTTTAATTCAATTTTTCCTTTGAGTATAAAAATCATATCTAAATCGTAACATACCCTTGAAAAAAATTAAAGATAATGCTATGATACTTTGAATTACGAAATACATTTTTTGTCATTCCCGCTTTCGCAGGAATGACAAAAAGAAAAATAAATTCGAAATTGATTCAAAATTAGAAATTATAAAATTAACTTATTATGCCAATTACAAAATCAGCAAAAAAAGCACTACGACAAAACCGCACAAAACGGAGTTTTAATCTTAAGCGAAAAAATGAAATGAAATCAATGATAAAGGAATTCCGGACATTAGTTTCAAACAGCAAAAAAGCTGAAGCTGAAGCTATTTTGTCAAAAGTATACAAAACCATTGATAAAGCTGCTAAGCGCGGTATCATTAAAGATAATACTGCCAGTCGCAAGAAATCTCGCTTAACCAAGTCATTAAATAAAATTGATCAAGTAGCTGCTAAAAACTTACGATAACAAAACATTACAAAGTCAACATTGACCCAGTACTACAAGTTTGAAAACTTGTAGTACTGGGTTGACAGCTGTGATTGAAATTGATAACCTGTTATTGTACCTTATGTGTACAAGGATAAAACGTCTTGTTACAGCCGTTAAAGACAAATGTAGCAAGATTGACATAAGAAATCACAAAAAACTGCTCTGGGCGGCAGTTATTTTATTTTGCTCATTTATAGCAATTTTTTCACCATTAAAGGGTATTGAACACTTAATATTTCTTAAAAAGAGTAATAATAACAATAATCAAGAAAGTTTTGTTGCTAAAAAGCCTCAAATAGTTCAAAGTGCTTTTTCGGCTAATGGGCTATATTTAACTGCTAATTCTTTAGCCTGTATTACTAATCCAGTAGATAATGATTCTGACAATCAAGTAAATGGATACATAAACGAAGAATCTTCATTAATAGTTGTCCAAAAAAGCGCTCTTGTGAATCGCTTAAATCCTGTAACTTTTGTATCTCAACAACCACGCGAGGAAATTACCACCTATGTTGTTCAAGAAGGCGACACAATTATTGGCATTGCCGCTATTCATGGCATCACCACTAATACACTATTGTGGGCTAATGAATTAACTGGTTATAGCATTATTCGTCCCGGTGATGAATTAACGATACCCCCTATCAGCGGTGTTATCCATCGTGTTAAGGATGGTGATACTATTGGCGCCATCGCTAGTAAATACAACGCAAAATCTGATACAATCATTACCTTTAATGATTTACCGGCCGATGGGAGTATTTCTATTGGCGAAAAGTTAATTATTCCTGATGGACAAATGCCCGCCGCGCCAAAACCAAAATCAACCTACAGCGAATACAGTTATGCCAGCGTTAGCGGACCGGGCACTGGCAAAAGTCACGCATTCCCGTGGGGTCAATGCACGTGGTATGCTGCTCAAAAAAGATATGTTCCATGGTCAGGACACGCTAAATATTGGTTAGACAATGCCAGAGCGTATGGGTATCAAACTGGCACAGCCCCACAAGCGGGCGCTATTGTTGTCTTATCTGAAGGCGGATGGATGGGTCGTTTATATGGACACGTCGCTTATGTTGAATCTGTCAAAAACGGTTGGGTAACAATTTCAGAAATGAATTATCGCTGTTTAGGATGTCGTAGTGTTCGCACCTTAAGCATGCACGACAAGAGTATCCGCGGATATATTTACTAATATTCGCTATCGTTCCCGTGAAAACGGGAATCCAATTATGAACGGGTTATTCCCGTTTTTTTGTTTTTATAATTATTATTTTGTTCACCGTTCACTGTTCAGTGTTTTTTTGTTATATTATTAATATGACTTCATCAATGAAAAACAAATTTTTAATAATCATAATATTTTTAGAACTCGCCGTTATTGGCTTTTTTGTTATTTATCCGCAAATATTCAAATTAGAAAGTCAGATTAATATTTCAGTTGATCCTTATCAAATAGTTTTCCAATTTAACCAACCAGTCGTCAAAAGCACTTTTGAGAAAACATTTACAATAGAACCTAACACAAAAGGCCAATTCACTTGGTCTGATCATAACCGACAAGTCATTTTTAAGCCACGCTATTTATTTTATGGTTCAGATTATCTTGTTTCTATAAAAAATGTACGCAGCTGGATATTAACAAAATTAATTAAAAAAGATATAAAATTCCGTTTAGAACCACCTTCTTCCGTTAATTTAGCCAGTTTGGAAAGAATTTTTCCTGTTAAATTACCGATATCAGAAAAAAACGTTTTTACTAAACCAAGCGGCAAAACAGTTGAAATTGCGCCAACCACAACCGCTGAAGGGAAATATATTGATATAGATATCAGTGATCAAATTATGACTACTTATGATAATGGAAATATCATCGGTGTTTATGAAATCTCTACGGGTAGATACAATATGCCCACACCAACTGGGAAATTTAGCATTTTAAGTAAAGAAGAGAATCACTGGTCTACTCAGTATAACTTATGGATGCCCTTTTCAATGCGATTTTATTCAGGCTTTTTTATCCACGAACTGCCCTATTGGCCCAGTGGCTACCGCGAAGGCGAAGATCATTTAGGCACCCGCGTTTCTCACGGATGCATTCGCCTCGGCATCGGCCCCGCCGAAGAAGTTTTTAACTTTTCTGATATGGGTACATCTGTGGTTATACATGAGTAAAACAGCATATTTAAGCCAAAATAAACGGCTCATACCCTGAGCCGTTTATTTTTTAGTACTCTTCACTCTTTGGTCTGTATTGTAATGCTTCAGCAATATGAATTTGGGTGATATTTTCCTCATCTGCCAAATCAGCGATAGTCCTAGCAAGTTTCAGCAATCTATAATACGATCTCGCCGATAAATGTAACTGGTTAACTGCTGTTTTTAATAAATTTTGACTTTGTTGATCAATTTTGCAAAATTTTCTAATATGTTGGTTACCCATCTCACTATTGGTTAAAACATTTTTATCATCCTTAAATCTTATCTGTTGTATTTTTCTAGTTTTTTCAATTCTTTTACGAATAGATTTTGACGACTCCCCTGATTTGTCATCAGAAAGTTTATCATATGCCACTCGTGGCACTTCAATATGCAGATCTATTCTATCCAACAAAGGACCTGATATTTTTCTCTGGTATTTTGATACCTGTGATGGAGAACAAATACATTGTTGATCGGAATCACCTGCTTTACCACACGGACAAGGGTTCATTGAGCCAACAAGAATAAACTTTGCCGGAAAATTACAACTACCGCTTACTCGCGACACCATTATTTCTCCGTCTTCCAACGGCTGACGTAAACTTTCCAAAAAACTTCTGGTAAATTCTGGAAATTCATCTAAAAACAAAACTCCACGATGAGCCAGAGTTACCTCGCCCGGACGAGGATGTGTCCCTCCGCCTACCAAAGATATCGTTGAAGCAGTATGATGGGGCGCGCGAAAGGGCCTCTCTGTTATTAAAGATATATCACTCGGCAATTGCCCAGAAACACTGAAGATCTGAGTTACCTCTAATGCTTCGTCAACATCTAAAGCTGGCAGAATAGAAGCAAAACTACGAGCTAACATTGTTTTTCCAGAACCGGGTGGCCCGCTCATCAATATATTATGACCACCAGCCGCAGCAATTTCTAAGGCTCTTTTAACTTGCTCCTGCCCTCGGATGTAAGCCATATCTATCAAATTATCCGTATCTTTATAGAATCTTTCTATCTTTGTTGTTTCTTTAGGTAAAATCAACTCATTATTTCTAAAATGATTTATCAATTGCCCTAAAGATTCTACTGGAATAATTTCTAATCCCTCTATCAATGCCGCTTCTTCAGCATTTTGTTTAGGTACGAATAATGTTTGGAATTTTTCCTCCCTCGCCATTAATGCAATAGATAGAATCCCATTTACTTGTCGCAATTTTCCTTCTAAAGATAATTCACCGATAAATAATTTTTCATCTGGTCTATCAATATGTAATTGACCAGAGGCTGACAAGAAAGACATAGCTATCGGCAAATCATAAGCTGGCCCAACCTTTTTTAAATCTGCTGGAGCTAAATTAACTATCAATCGCTTTCTTTTTTGTTGAGGAGATTCTGCTCCGCTATTTTTTATCGCCGAAGAGACTCTTTCTTTGGCTTCATTTATCGCTGCATCTGGCAAACCAACAATACTAAATTGAAATAAACCCGGCAACAAATCAACTTCAACCTCAACTGGCAAAGCGCTTAAACCATTCAATGCTGCAGAATATACTTTAGCAATCATAGATTTATTTTTGATTAACATGAATCCAAGAACTCTCTTCTGTTATTATTCTAAAGTGATTTCTACTAAGTCATCCTGAGACAGTAGCCGAAGGATCTCGCAGAAAAAACCATGTTCGTTGTTTGTCCACGAGATTCTTCGGTCGCTTTCTCCCTCAGAATGACAAAAGAAATAGAATTCTTGGATTCATGTATGATAATTGTTCAATTAAAAAATAACCTACCAATATTTTAGCAGATTATTTTATATATTCAAAAAAATTACTATTTGCTACATTTTATACAAATATTCGCTTCTGGGTTTACTAACATTCTCTCTATTTTTATATCTTCACCACAATTCTCGCATTTACCATACTTGCCTTGCTTTATTTTTTCCAAAGCGCTATCTATATCTTTTAATCTTGTTTCTAAGGTATGTTCAATTGGCAAGAGTTTTGCGTATTCCTCAACCTCTTCCGAAGCAGAATCTTCCAAAGAACGACTAACCCCAAGTGAAGGAAATTTTGTACGCCAATTACCTTTAATTTTTGGATCTTTCTTAGCAAAAAACTTAAGATCTTTAGTCAATCTCTTTTTTTCTTGTTCTAATTTATCTTTTAATCTTTTTTCAATATCTTTTTCCATATTATTTCAATCATAACTCCTACATTAATAATATTAAAACCATACCCAACTGTCAATACAAAAAGACCAGAACTATTGACTTGATTTCGTTTTTGTGGTATATTAAAAGGGCCTTGATAAACCCCTATGTTGTTGTTATATGGGTTCAAGACCCTTTTAGCTCTCCTAAAATAAATAAGGTATTACCTTGTATCGCAGCATACAGAAACTGAATTTCTGCTTCTTAAATTTATTCGGCAATTTTACAAAATATGCTACAAATAAACAAGACGTTACCATTATCTCTTTTATGATTATTCTAAGAAAGCTAGACCTTTAGTTTTTACCAATTACCCTCCCCAGAAGTTAAAAAGAACTATTTTATATAATTAAGTTAATCAGTAAAAACTCTTATTTATATTTTACCAATTATAAATATACTGTCAATCCCCTTTTTATCCACAACCTATCCACAGTTTTTTGTTTCATCGACCCATTATGGGTCTTTTATTTTAGAAAAATACTCTTTTTCTAATTCTAAATTTTTAGAAATAGGATAATGAAAGACTAATGCTTCATCGCTCAAACATAAATGCGCCCACCTGTTATTACGCATTTCGCTTAACGTAGATGATAAATATGCAGGATTAACCTTACGACTAATCTTATTTTTCTGCAATATAGATAACCAATCCTCAATACAATCACCCAATATAGAATCTAAAAAAAACTCTACAGTCTCGGCAACAGCTCTTAAAAACTTGTTTTTATTGATTTTTTTTAAATGTTCATTACTATCAAATATACCAAAAAATGGCAAATAATCACCTACCCACTGGTTATTATTTGCAAAGATATCAAACGCATCTCCCCAAAGAGGCGTTAACTGCGCGCAAAAATGCGCTCGGGATAAGTTTTTAAGCTGTAATTCCAATGATTTATCAGTTACAAACCAATTAAGACAAATTCTATCCTTTATCTTCTGTCCATGCCGACGACATCCTATAATTTGTAAAATAATATTTAGCAACGCCCTAACCGTCCAGATACGACCATTTTTAGACACTACCATCAAATCCAAATCACTCGCAGAACCAGCATTATTGATCGCTAAAGAACCACTAACGGCAATACCACGCGTATATGGTATAATTTGCAATATTTTTACTATCCTTATTGTTTTTTTCCATTTTTTATCGGCTATTTTTTGCCTTTCTATACGATCTTTAACGCAATTGCTATTCTTTTTATAAAAATAAAAGCCATGATATTGGCTTATTGTTTTATTTGAATCTAATATTGATAATATTTCGTTAAAATCAGGTTTTTCAATAAATTCTTTTTTTAAAAAATTTAAATATTTATAAATTTCAAAAGCGGTTAAAGGATAACCGCCTAAAACATCATAGTAAACAAGCGTATAAATAATACTTTTTTCTAAATCTACTCTATCCATTTAGTATTCTGCCGATTATTCCTCCAACGCATCCAAAACTCGGCGAGTAGTATTTTTCGACGTACCGATTATCAGCAAATCATCTTTAATAGCGTAATCTACTGTTATTGTTGTAATCGGCAAATTAATATAACGCAGTAATTCAGCTCCTTTATAGTTAGACATTGAAGAATCTTGAAACTCAATACCTTCAATTTTGCTTATTGGTGATAAAATAATATTTTCTAAATCATCAACTATCGTTTCTTCCCAATTTAAAAGACTACTCTTGAGCAAATTTGTATCAGACATTTTTATTACCAATACTAATCTTGGGCCATAACAAGATTCGTCAAGAATATTGTTCTCTTCGCAAATATCTTTTTCTGCATCACTCGGATTGTATGCCAATAAAGTATAATCATTCGATTTATTTAATAAATTTACGGGAAAACCAGTTACACCCTTGTTAAACAGCATCATTATTTCGGCAAGAGAGGCATACTGACTTTGATTGTTTGATAATTTAACCAATATTCTAGTTAGATTGTCCTTCTCGCTATCCTTAATCTTATCTACTAATTTATTCAAGCCCAATTCAAAAGAGAACAAATGATCTTGTGTTACAAAAACAGACAGATTGTCCTCGTCACCGATACTCACCTCGATGGTTTCGGTATTTTCTATTACAACTAAAGATTCTGGTTCTTGTGTCTCTACAGAAACACAATCAGCGCTAACCTGACATTCATCAACGCCTTCGCCGTCAACACTAATACATTGAAATTCTTGACACTCAAAATGAGTTACAGGCAATGACGCTTCACGCGCATAATTCCACCAAAAAACAAATCCACCAACTAAAGCCAAAATTATAACCACAACCCCCAAAATAACAAAAATCATTTTTTTACTTTTGGGCTTTGAAGTGATTATTGCCTCTTTCTTTTCTTCGCTGAACTCTTCTTTTTTAATTTCGTCTTTACTTATTTTCTGCTCTGGCTCTATTTTTTTTATAGGCGTTGGGGTCACCGGAGGTATTGGCATTTTAAATGGTACAGATGGTACAGACATCTTTTCTTTTTCATAATCCTCACTTACGCGCCCCATCTCTGTAATAACATCTTTATATACTTGTCGTGTGGCTTCTTTACTCGCAATAGCTTTTAATTCGTCTTGTGGCTTATCTATTTCTTGCTCTCTTTTCAACTCAACTATAGGTAAATTTTTTGGAGGCACTGCCACTTTTGAAGGATTTTCTCCTTTTTTAAGCATTTCTATATCACCATACATAGTTCTTATTTTGGGTTCAACATCAACACCATCCTCTCGAGTAATATATGATTCAACACTCTGTGCTTTGGAATTTAGCGTTTCGTTATTCTTGATATCTTGATTATTTTCTTTTTTAGGTATTACAACTTTAGGTATCGCAGATATATCATTTTTTGATACAGGAGGCACAGGAGGCACAAAAATTTTTGGAGAAATTGGCGATTTTGAAATTATATCTTTTTCTTTATCAACCATTTCTGATTTTGGCACATTTGGAAATTTAATATCACTAACACCGTTAGATTCGTGTCTTTCATTTAACTCGTTTGTTTGCTTAGACGTAATACCGCCTACTAATGGTGGATCAGTTTTAATCTGATGGTCGTTATAATTATTATCCATGCTATAACAAATCCGCTGAAGAACAGCGGATTGCTCCTCCTATAAATTGTATCACAAAATAACTTATCTTAGAAATAAACCTGTGGAGAATATTTATTTTGCAAATTCAATTCTTTTCTTATTATTGACTCATTAATTCATCAAGATTTCTCACTGCATCATAGAGAAGCCCCGTGCAATTTTCCGATGTAGCAACTTTTTCAATAGTTCTTTCAAAATCACTATATTTACAAGTCATTTCTTTATTTAAAAGACTAACTGAAACAATATTTTCTGCCTCTAAAAAACTAAAATTTACTACACATAAACCATTTTTTACTCCTATAATCTCGTATTCTCTAAAAATACCTATTGCAGGCTCAAAACCAATAACCGTAGTTCCCTTTGATGGTTTACATGATTGAAGATTTTTTTTGAATATATCCAAAAAATCCAAAGTACAATAAGGATCTTTCTCAATATCACAATCTAATACTGTTTTTTCTACAGACTCTCTCTGTACATCTAAAACATCTGGTATAAATATAATTTCTTTAGAAATATCCTCTTCTATTGCTATTACGGTAATAGTTTTTGATATAGAATTAAAAGGTTGAAATTTTAAAACAAATTCATTTGAAATATCTGCTAAGCATTCTTCATCTTGTAATCCAATATCTGAACATTTAAAGACAGACATCGTAAACATATAATTACCAGCTTCTTGAAAAAAATCTTTACCATTGATCATAATCCCAGTATTTTCAAAACCTGTTTTGTCCATCCTGAAAGCAGTTAATTGTTGAAGTTTAGAATCACCTGTTTCTATGGTTTTAACAGATTTATCATAAGCAATTTTATTTTCAAATCCTTCTCTATACTTACCATACAGGATAATTCCTTTGAATTTATCTCCCTTATATTGCATTCTATACTCTCCGCCAATAAATTTTTCACCGACCTCATAAGTATCTTTGGATACTATTATATCTAAATCTAATTGAACTTCTTCAGATAGTTCTGTTGGTTTTATTATCTTTTGACTAACAAAATATATTCCTCCGATAATTATTGCAATTCCAATAATTATTATGATAGATAAAATCCATTTCCGTGAATATAATTTTGGCATTTCAAGAACCTCAGGAGTTAATGGCGCCAAAACCTGATTAATATCATATTCTAACCAACCAGCTTTTAGTAATTCTTGTTTGATTTTCTCATCTGACATTCCTTGCTCTTTTGATTGTTTAATATAGTTTTGTAAATCTTGATTCATATTTTTTTACTTTCTTTATTTTGTATTTTACTATTTTAACTGTTTTAAAAACAACAAATCCGCTGAAGAACAGCGGATTGCTCCTCCTATAAATTGTATCACAAAATAACTTATCTTAGAAATAAACCTGTGGAGAATATTTATTTCACCCCTCTGATAGTTAAACTAATCTTTCCTTGATTATCAACATTTTTAACTTTTACAGTTATGTCTTGCCCAAGTTTAAGGACATCATCTACTTTTTGCACATGCCCATCAGATAATTCAGAAATATGAACTAATCCATCTTGTCCCGGCAAAATAGTGACAAAAGCTCCAAAATCCATAATCTTAACAACTTTTCCTTGAAATATTTCACCAACCTTAATTTCTCGCACTAAATCCTTTATCCAATCAAGAGCTTTTTGTCCGCCTTCACCATCTATCGCAGTAATACTAACTAACCCATCATCCTCAATATCAATTTTTGCGCCAGTCTTATCAATAATTTCATTTATAACTTTACCGCCCGGACCAATAACAGTACCAATTTTTTCAGGATTAATACGCAAAGTCAAAATACGTGGCGCCAAAGGCGACAACTCTGCTCTTGGATTAGCAATTGTCGCATTCATCGTTTCTAATATTGTTAAGCGCGCTTTTTTAGCGTCATCGAATGTCTTTTTCAAAATTTCTAAAGTCACTCCATTAACTTTAACATCCATCTGACAAGCAGTAATACCATTCTTGGTACCAGCAACTTTACAATCCATATCACCATGATGATCTTCTGGACCCTGAATATCCGTCAAAACCTTATATTCCTTATCTGACTTCATCATTAACCCCATAGCAATACCTGTAACATTTTCTTTAATTGGCACGCCAGCATCCATTAAGGCCAAGCTTGATCCACTAACTGATGCCATTGAAGATGAACCATTAGACGATAATATTTCCGAAACAACACGAATTGTATATGGAAAATCTTCTTTTGATGGAAGAAGCGAAATTAAAGCTCGTTCTGCTAAAGCCCCATGACCAATTTCTCTACGTCCAGGACCTCTCATTGGCCCCGTTTCTCCAACTGAAAATGGCGGGAAATTATAATGATGGAAAAAGCGTCTTTTTTCATCAGACTCCATGCCATCCAATGTTTGCTCGTCACCAGGAGAACCAAGCGTAGTTATAGAAAGCGCCTGCGTGGCTCCACGCTGAAACAGCCCAGAACCATGCGTCTGAGCAAGTATACCTACTTCACTAGTGATTTTACGTACTTCGTCTAAATTCCTCCCATCGGGTCTTCTATCGCTTTCTAGAACGTTTCTGTGAACAATATCGTCTGTTTCTTTATCAAAAAACTCGGGAGCAAATTTTTTAGCAGCTTCTAACTCGTCAGATTCAAAACTATCTTCAATAAATTGCATCAATTCTTTACGCAATTCATATAAAGCTGTTTCGCGAGCTGGTTTATCATCAACATAAATAGCCTTCTCTAATTTATCGCCAATAAAATTCCTAATCTTATCAGTTATATTGGAATTAATCTCATTTAATTCCACAACAGATTTCTCTACACCAATTTCTTTTCTTATTTCTTCTTGAAAATCATTTATTTGTTGAATATATTGCTGGCTAAATTCTATCGCGCCCAACAAATCAGCTTCAGACACCTCATTAGTCCCCGCTTCAATCATATTAATTCTGTTATCTTTGCCAGTTACAACCAAATCAATATCTGCAACGTTTCTTTCTTCATAAGTTGGATTTAAAACAAATTTACCATCAACACGACCAATACGAACACCAGATACAGGACCATCCCATGGAACATTAGACGTTAAAATCGCCGCCGAAGCCGCGATCAATGCAGGAATATCAGGATCATTAACTTTATCAAATGACAAAACAGTTAAAATTATCTGGATGTCATTACGAATTCTATAATCAAATAAAGGCCTTAAACAACGATCAATCAAACGCCCAGTCAAAATAGCTTCATCAGTTGCCCTACCTTCTCTTTTAATAAAACGACTGCCTTTAATTTTACCAGCCGCATAAAGTTTTTCTTCGTAATTTACAGTCAAGGGCATATAACCAATATCTTTAGCTTCTCTGCCCATAACGCAAGTAGCCAAAACAGTGGTTCCACCATAAGTAGCCACAATAGAACCGCTTGCTTGCTGAGCCAATCGCCCAGACTCTATTTTTAATTCTTCCCCCTCTAAATTCAGCTTAAATTGTTTAAGCGACATGTATTTCGCTTGATCTTCAAACTTTAGACTATTTACCCCGCACCATAAATAGTTAGCGAGACCCCTAACACCAAACCAAAATCTTATTTTTATGGTGCCGGGTATTCAGTTAGCCTACCTGTCTGAAGACCAAGTAATTTATTTTTTTTATTTTACGCTACGCCTGCTTGTTGTTCTAGTAGTAGATGTTCTCCTGATTGTTTTACCCCCGGCCTTCAATAAATACCTGTCAACATCTTCGCTCAAATCAATAAAGTCATCAGCAACTTCTCTCAATTTTGCTGAAGCGCTTTTACTAAAAGCAATTACTTCTGTCTGACATCCTTTATTTAGTTTCAAATAATCAACAAGTGGCACAAAATCACCATCGCCAGTTACCAGAATAATAGCATCAGTTAAATTAGAAAATTTAATTGCATCAATAGATATACCGACATCCCAATCCCCTTTTTTCATTCCACCAGGGAAAATCTGCAAATCTTTCATTCTAACTTCCAAACCTAATTTACTTAAAGCATCAAAAAAAGTCTTTTCCTCTTTTGTTTCTGTACTAACAACATAAGCCACAGCCCGAATTAATTTACGTGGACCCACAGCAGTCTTAATAACTTCCTTGAAATTCACCCGCGCGCCATAAAGGTTTTTAGCGGAGTGATACATATTGGAAACGTCTATCAGAACAGCAACACGCTGTTCTTTATGTTTTATAATAGCCATAATATTAAAATGTTAGAATTGTTAAAGATGATAGTTATAAAATGATATTAAAAAACTGCAAAAAAACAATTCTGAATAATTATTTAGCCTTAAGACCCAATTTCTTAATAACTTTATTGTACCTCTTGTTATCCTCTTTCTTTAAATAGTCTAAAAGAGTCTTTCGTTTAGAAACCATCTTTAAAAGACCACGACGAGAATGGTTGTCTTTTGGATGTTTTTTAAGATGCTTAACCAACTGATTAATTTCTTCGGTAAACAAAGCAATCTGCACTTCAGACGAACCAGTATCTTGCTCATGTAATTTGTAATCAGTAATTATTTTTGTTTTCTTTTTAGTTTTTAGCATATTGCTTGCATTGTATCAGAAAAAAATAAATTTGGCAAGGGATTTATTATGTATATCAATTATAATTCCTGCGCCATGTTATCCTGCGCCATGTTAATTCCTCTTGTTGATACAAAAATTTCCACCAGTTTCCAAAACAGCACACAAATCATAAGCCTGACATGCTTTAACATATCCCCCATCCCCAGCATTCCATGGCTCATATTTATAATTATATGTTGAATTATTAATTGGATCTTTGGGTAATACACTTACAAAACCGTCTGTAATTAAATCTCTCAAATCACTATTTGCATCCCAATCACCCGTACCGCCAGCAGCGCCACAACCCCCTAAACCGCCATAACTCGTATCACTGCACATATTTTCAGGTAGAGTATATGCTCCATGTTTATCATAATTTAATTCTAAAGCCACTTCTAATTGCCTTAAATCTTGCTTTCTCTTAGCATCCCTCGCCTTTTTACGCACACTATTTACACTTACCAAAACAATAGACGCTAAAAGACCGATTATAGCAATAACCACTAAAAGTTCAATTAAAGTAAATCCTTTATTTTTTATTCTATTGCTCATTGTCTATATAATACCACAAAAAATAATTATGATAGATGTTAATAAATATCAAGAAGATATTTTAGATTTTCTAGTGCGCCGTGAGGGAATCGAACCCCCAACCTTCGGCTTAAGAGGCCTCTGCTCTGCCGATTGAGCTAACGGCGCAAATTTGTCATTCCTGACTTCTTCTCTGTCATTCCTGCGAAGGCGGGAATCTAAAATTATCTCAAATTATACCAAAATCAAAATTATACCAATTCAATTTCAAAGCTCAAATTATTTTTTTTTAGATTTTGGATTTTAGGTTTGATTTGGTGTAATTTGGTACAATTTGAGATAATTTGGAATAATTTTTAAATTACTTAGTTAGTAATGATGCGGTATTGAAATATTATTTAGAGTTTTATTAATGTTCTACTCCCTGTGCCCTCGGGAGGATTCGAACCTCCAACTGCGGTTCCGAAGACCGACATGATATCCATTTCACTACGAGGGCGTAGTAAATACGCCACTTTCACTATACATCGCTTGATAAAAATAATCAATAAAAGTATAATCAA
>JBDRFK010000009.1:0-3535 GCA_043818835.1 bacterium
CCCTGTGCCCTCGGGAGGATTCGAACCTCCAACTGCGGTTCCGAAGACCGACATGATATCCATTTCACTACGAGGGCGTAGTAAATACGCCACTTTCACTATACATCGCTTGATAAAAATAATCAATAAAAGTATAATCAAAATATGATTAACGTGTCTCAAACAATAGAATTACCCAAAGAGATAATCGCAATCTTGAATAAATTGGAAAAAAAATAACTTTGAAGCATACGCTGTTGGCGGATGCACACGAGACAGCCTGCTTGATAATCCGCCAGCTGGCGGACCGAAAGATTGGGATATAACCACGAATGCGAAACCAGAAGAGATACAGAAATTATTTCCTGATAGTTTTTATGAAAATAAATTTGGCACAGTAACATTAAAACCCCAAAACAAGTCAAAGGGGCTCGTTTCATATTCAGGGACAGAAATCACCACTTATCGCACCGAAGAACAATACACAGACAAGCGACATCCCGATATTGTTAAGTTTGCCGATACATTAGAAGAAGATCTATCACGCCGAGATTTCACAATTAATACTATTGCTATTGATAAAAAGGGCAATATTACTGACTTGTTTGGTGGACAAAAGGATTTAGAAAAAAAAATTATCAAAACAGTAGGGAGGGCTGAAGAACGATTCAACGAAGATGCCTTGCGAATGTTACGCGCGATTCGTTTTGCTACACAACTTAATTTTGATATTCATAAAACAACCTTTAGCGCAATTAAGAAAAATGCCTCTTGGTTACAAGCAATCGCCAAGGAAAGAATACGCGATGAGTTTGTTAAGATTATTATGTCTTCGCAGCCCGACAAAGGAATTGAACTATTACGAGAAAGTGGCTTATTAAAATACATTTTACCAGAATTAGAAAAGGGGATTGGTGTCAGTCAAAACAAACATCATATCTATACCATTTATCAACATTGCGTATTAGCGCTTAAATTCTCTGCTGAAAAAAAGTTCAACCTTGAAGTGCGCTTGGCTTCTTTGTTCCACGACATTGCAAAACCACAAACGAAGGAAGGAGAAGGTTATGACGCGACATTCTACAATCACGATATTATTGGCGCTAAATTTGCGATAAAGATATTGCAAAGACTAAGATTTCCCAAAAAAACTATTGAAAAAATAGCTTTATTAGTACGCAACCATATGTTTGTTTATGCGGTTGAAGAAGTATCCGAAGCAGGTGTCCGCCGTTTATTACGCAGAGTAGGACAAGAGAATATGGGGGATTTACTTAATTTACGTGTTACTGATCGTCTTGGTAGCGGAGTTCCTAAGGCTGTTCCATACAAACTACGCCACTTACAATACATCATTGAAAAAGTTTCTCACGATCCTATCTCGGTTAAAATGTTAAAACTCAATGGCGAAGACTTAATAAACATATTAAAAATAGGGCCCAGCCCAAAGATTGGCTTGATTTTAAACTCACTTTTAGCTAAAGTCTTAGAAGATCCTAAGTTAAATAACAAAAAAAATCTTACAGAATTAGCCAAAGAATTGAATAAACTATCAGAAAAAGAATTAAAAAACAATCTATTAACCGTCAAAGAAGCGCAAGAACAAGAGGATATAGAAATGAAAAAAAAATATTGGGTAAAATAGAATACGGGCTGTAGTGTAGGGGTAGCACGAGTCTTTCGGGAAGATTTAGCCCGAGTTCGAATCTCGGCAGCCCGACAATAAATTTTAATATCAAAAGGTCGTTTACAAACAATTAATTTTAAATAAATATGTTATCACAAATACCAATAGATCTAAATAAAACAGACCAAAAAGATATTGATAAGGAAATTTTGAGAGTAGGGATGATTGCAGAATTAGACGCTGTTAGTCTATACGAACAACTCGCTGCTATGACTCAAAATGAAGATATAAAAGCTATTTTGTTAGATATCGCCAAAGAAGAAAAAACACATGTAGGGGAGTTCCAAACATTATTGCTTAAAAATGATGCTGAACAAGTAATAGAATTAGAAAAAGGTAAAAAAGAAGTTGAAGAATTAGCCAAATAATCGAGGTCCGACCTCGAGGTCGGACCTTAGAAATGGGCTTATAGTATAGTGGTAGTACGCCGCATTCGCATTGCGGAGACGCGAGTTCGATTCTCGCTAAGTCCACAAACATATGAAAAACGCAGACCTGCACACACATTCACATTATTCGTCTGATGGCACCGTTTCGCCAACAAATCTTATTAAAGAGGCGAAAAAGATTGGCTTAAAATATATCGCCTTAACCGATCACGATTCCGTAAATGGTGTTCCAGAAGCAATAAGGGCCGGCAAAAAATATGGTGTAAAAGTTATTCCCGGCGCCGAAATACATTCCAAATTTGGCGAAGTGCTTGCCTATTTCATAGATCACAAAGATGAAAGAATCATTGGTCTATGTGAAAGAAACAAAAAAGCCGTTCACAAACGCGCGCTAAAAACAATTAAAAAACTTGCTAAAGACGGCTATATATTAAATCCAAATAAAATACTTAAGAAACACAAAAGAGAAATTTTAGAACGACCGCTAATCGCAATGGAATTAGTTGATAGGGGATACGCAGAAGATTTTCGCGATGCTTTTAATAGATTTTTAGGAGCAAATAAAAAATATCATATCAAAACCAATCTATTAAGCACTGAAAAAGTAGTTAAGATAATAGCTTCTGTTGGCGGTGTGGCTGTATTGGCTCATCCATATTATGAAGATTACAAATCTGAATTTAAAAATATTAGAAAACTGATTAAAGCAGGTTTAGTCGGTATAGAATGTCCAGATATCGCCAAAAAAATGAATAAAAACGAGTTTCGCAATCCCAAGGAATACGATCATATTATTAAAGTAGCTAAGAAAATACATCAAGTTGCTGAGAAAAATAATTTAATTATAACCAGTGGTTCTGATTATCACGGCGCTAATAGCCCGCACAATATGTTTGGTTTGGTTAATTGTGATGAATCTATAATTGAAGCGCTGAAAATAAAAGCTGAAAATAATCGATGATAACCGAAAAAAGAAAAATAGGTGATATAGGCGAGAATATCGCTACCAATTATTTAAAAAACAGTAAATATAAGATATTAAATAGAAATTACCAGAAGAAATGGGGCGAAATTGATATTATTGCCAAAAAAAATAAAGAAATAATTTTTGTTGAAGTTAAAACAAGAAAAAAAGCGCCGTTAGGCGTTTTTTTTCCTCCAGAAATTAATGTTAATTATTCAAAGAGACAGAAAATAATCCGTACTGCTGAAACATATTTGTTAGAAAAGAAATATTCGCCAGACATTGTCTGGCGAATAGATGTTATCACAATTGAATTAAACTTTAAAACAAAGAAAGCAGATTTAAGACATTTAAAAGGCATTTAATCAGTTTTAACTTCTAATTCTAATTTTTCTATTTTACTTATAGCAACATTTAAATATGCTCCTGCTTTATCAAGTTCTGAAAGAATATCAGATGACAAAAAATTATTTTTACTATTCAAACAATATTTTTTAGTTTCTATGAGTTCCTTTT
>JBDRFK010000010.1:0-74552 GCA_043818835.1 bacterium
GTGCCCCGTGTTTGGTGAATTTGTTCCGCTCCGCTCCACAACTTCGCCAAACACGGGTTATCTGTCGCTTCGCTACATTTTTACAATCCAAAAGTAAAACTTTTGTCTTGTAAAAACGTCAGATAACCCGAGCACATTATATGACATATTTTGATGACTACGTTTGTTCCGATAAATTTATATCCTGCTTTAACTTTTTATAAACTATGACCAATATAACTATAATTCACGGCTCGTATGGTAATCCAAATGAAAATTGGATTCCGTGGTTAAAATATGAACTCGAAAAGTTAAAATGTGATGTTTTCGTTCCTAAATTTCCAACTCCTGAAAATCAATCTTTAGAAAGTTGGAAAAAAGTATTTGAGGAATATAAACAACATATAAACGAAAACACAATTTTAATTGGTCATAGTTTAGGTCCTGCATTTTTATTAGACTTGCTTGAAAATTTAGATAAACCTATTAAATCCGCTTTTTTTATTTCTGGATTTCTTGGATTATTAGGCAATTCTGATTTTGATGAAATTAACAAAACATTTGTTGATAGAGATTTTAATTGGGAAAAAATTAAACAGAATTGCAAGAAATTTTATATTTATCATTCTGATAATGATCCTTATGTACCAATAAAAAAAGCTACTGAACTTGCTGAAAAATTAGATTGTAAAGTTGTAGAAATAAAAAATGCAGGACACTTTAATGAAAAAGCAGGATATAATAAGTT
Organism: bacterium; assembly: GCA_043818835.1. Classification (GTDB taxonomy): domain Bacteria; phylum Patescibacteriota; class Minisyncoccia; order Portnoybacterales; family UBA2143; genus JBDRFK01. The sequence continues at coordinate 728 of JBDRFK010000010.1, forward strand.
TGAATTATTGTTAAGGGACATTAAAGAGTATGTGGAGTAGAGCCGTCATCAAAATACGCAAGGGGACGCTACGCTTTCGCTCGTTCCTCGCTCACCCTCGTATAACAAGGGATATACGGTTCAGCCCTCGGCTCGGGCTTCACTCAAATTTTTCTTCCACTTCGTTTCAGAAAAACTTCGTATATCTCTAACATTCGGCAAAATTGCTCCGCTACGCTCCGCAACTTCGCCAAACACGGGTTATCTGTCGCTTCGCTACATTTTGCCATAGAGTACTCTATGGATTTGGGGTAGTGGGATTAATGGAGGCTGATAGATGCCTGCTGGAGTTTGTCCTATACTTGATACGGAGCGGGAATAACAAAGAAAGACGGGATTGCTTCGCTCCCTACTGGTCGCTCGCAATGACAGAGGAAATGAAAATGACAAACTTAGAAAAGGTTCCTGACACCTTTTCTGACACCTTTTCTTGTTAATCAATAAAAATATGCTAAAAAGCCTTTGTTTTATCGGCAAACACAGGTAGTTTATTTCAGTGTAAAGTGGACTTGACACTGAAATGGTAAACAGTGTAAACTGTAATTGACACTAAAATTTGTTCGTAGGTAATAATAGATTTATTATGACATCAGATAAAGAAAAAATAAGAGAATATATTAGCGATCAAATAGCGCAAGTTGATTTTCGCGCGCATGGATATGTTTTTGACGCGAATAATAAGAAGCGATTAAATCGCAATATTTTTATTCGTTTGCAATCTTATTTCAAAAATTTTTTAGAAGGCAAAAAATCATACAGATGGATTGCGCTTACAGGGCTTCGTGGCGCTGGCAAGACAACTCTTATGTATCAATTGTATTATGCCAAGAAAAATATTGATGCGTATTTCCTTGTTTTGTCTGTTGATGAGGTTGTCAAAACAATTAATAGCAGTATTGGCGAGATTTTGAGTGTTTTTGAAGAGGTTATTGGAAAACCGCTTTCTAATTTAGACAAACCATTATTTTTGTTTTTAGATGAAGTTCAATATGATGAAAAATGGGGCATAACATTAAAAACTTTGTATGACCGCGCTGATAATGTTTTTATCTTTTGCACTGGCTCGGCGGCTGTGCTTGTTAATACAAATTCAGATATCGCGCGCCGAGCAATTTATGAAAAAATTTATCCATTGTCTTTTACTGAGTTTATAAGAATCAAACATCAAAAAACAGAATCAAAGGGGATTGCAAGCGCGCTCCGCGACAGTATTTTTTTAGCGCAATCAGCAAAAGAAGTCTTTGATAATTTGAATTTATTAAAAGGTAAAATAAATAAATATTATTTAGGTATTAGTCGTTTGGAATTTGAAAATTATCTTTACTATGGATCGCTTCCTTTTATGATTTCTCTTAACAATGAAGCAATAATTTATGATCAGATTCATAAATCATTGGAACGAGTTGTAAATAAAGATATCCCGCAAATGCGGGCGATGACCCAAGATATTATCGGTAAAATTCCTGCTATTCTATATGCGATTGCGGATATGGATGCGCTTAATTTTTCTACACTTGCTGAGAAATTTGGTATTTCTAGACCGAAGGTGACAGAAATATTTTTAGCGCTTGAACAGGCAGAAGTTTTGCATAGGATTTATCCTATGGGTTCGCATTTCAAGCAGGTAACTCAAAAGCCGTCAAAATATTTTTTTTCTTCGCCAGCGTTTCGCGCGATGTATTATAAAACAATTGGAAATACGATAACCGAACAAAATGCGCGTGGGAAATTATTGGAAGATTTGGTAGGAATGTATCTTTATCGTTTATTTGATAAGAAACCGAGATTTTCTCTTACTTATGATAGCGCAAAGGGTGGAGCTGATTTTATTGTTGGAATTGGAGAAAAGAAAATTGTAATTGAGGTTGGTATAAATAAAACAGAATATAGGCAAGTTGCGCAAACGGCAAAAAAGACTAATTCAGTGTTTAATATTATTATATCTGAAAAAGCTGATGAATTAGAATACAATAACGAAGAGAATGCTGTAAAAATTCCGTTAAAATATTTTTTGCTGATTTAAGGTGTTGTAAAATGTTGGATTCCCGCTTTTCCGCCAAGGGCGGACTTGCCTCTGGCACACGGAGGGGAAATGACAAAGAGGAAGAAATAACAACATCTATGTTACAAAGTATTGACGGCTGATTAAAAATCTTGTAAACTATTTTTAAATAATAATAAATAAGTATATAAAAGCGAGCAGAAACTTTTGTGCAGTTAAATTTTTTGTTTACTGTTCATCGTTTACTGTTCACTTATTAAAATAATTATGGCAGAAAAATTTGAAAGAACAAAACCTCATCTTAATATAGGAACCATTGGTCATGTTGACCATGGTAAAACTACTTTGACTGCGGCTATTCTAAAATGTTTAGGTGCGGCTGGCTTTACATCTCAAGCTAAGGATGTAAGTCAAATTGATAACGCGCCTGAAGAAAAGGCTCGTGGTTTGACTATTTCTGTATCGCACGTTGAATACGAAACAGACAAGCGTCATTACGCGCATATTGATTGTCCGGGACACGCTGACTATATTAAAAACATGATTACTGGCGCGGCTCAGATGGATGGAGCGATTTTGGTTGTCTCCGCTCCTGATGGTCCTATGCCTCAAACTCGCGAGCACATTCTTTTAGCCAAACAAGTGGGTTTGCCTGCTATGGTTGTCTTCTTGAACAAAACTGATCAAGTTGATGATCCAGAGTTAATTGATTTGGTTGAACAAGAAATTCGTGAATTATTAACCAAATATGAATTTGATGGTGATAATGTTCCTGTAACGCGAGGATCAGCTGTCCAAGCTATTGAATGCGCTTGTGGTAAGGCTGATTGTGATAAATGTGGTCCAATTTTGAAGTTAATGGAATCGGTTGATTCATATATTCCAGAACCAAAAAGAGATACGGAAAAGCCATTCCTTATGCCTATTGAAGATGTATTCTCAATTGAAGGGCGAGGAACAGTTGCTACTGGTCGTATTGAAAGAGGTATTATTAAAATAAATGAAGACGTTGAAATCGTAGGACTTAAAGATACAGCTAAGACAGTTGTTACCGGTATTGAAATGTTTAATAAGTTACTTGACGAAGGTCAACCGGGTGATAATGTTGGTCTGCTTTTGAGAGGTGTTAAAAAAGAAGATATTACGCGTGGTCAAGTTTTGGCTAAGCAGGGTAGTATCACTCCTTACAGTGAATTTGAAGGTGAAGTATATGTTTTGAGTAAAGAAGAAGGTGGCCGACATACTCCGTTTTTTAATGGTTATAAGCCACAATTGTATATTAGAACTACTGATGTAACTGGTGAAATTACCTTACCTCAAGGAACAGAAATGGTTATGCCAGGTGACACAGTTAATGTTACTATTAAATTAATTATGCCTGTTGCTTTAGAAGAAAAACAAAGATTTGCTATTCGTGAAGGTGGCAGAACTGTTGGCGCAGGTGTTGTAACAAAGATTATCAAGTGATGATACGCTTGTCCTAAGGGCGGAGCCTGAAGGATCCCGTAAGTGACAGTTGTTGCTACGGGATTCTTCTTTCGCCGGATTGAAAATAAGTAGATATAAAAAAATGGTTAAGAAAAAAGAAGACACAAAACAGAGAATACGCATCAAGATACAGGCTTATGATAGCAAGCTTATTGATCAGTCGCTTAAGCAAATTGTAGAAACAGCTAAGCGTTATGGAGCTGAAATTTGTGGGCCTATTCCTATGCCGACACGTATTCATAAATACACAGTCAATCGATCTACTTTTGTGCATAAGACTGCTCGGGAGCAATATGAAATGCGTGTTCATAAGAGATTGATTGATATTATCAATCCAAATTCAAAGGTTATTGATGCGTTAATGAGTTTAAACTTACCAGCAGGAGTTGACATTGAAATTAAAATGTAAGAATGTATTTTTATTAATTAATCACGAATTTTGTCCCGAATATTATAAAAGCAAGAATAGATAATTCGAGATAGAATCCGTGATTGATTATAGACAGTATTTAATGTTGATTATTAAAAAATTATCATAGGTATTGTGTGTAAGCGGATAGTTATCTTCTGGTCGGAGATGCTTCTCCGATTTTTGTTTTGTTTATAAATATGAAATTTATATTAGGTAAAAAATTAGGTATGAGTCAGGTGTTTGACGAGACGAATAACAAAGTAATTCCAGTTACTCTAGTTCAGGCTGGCCCATGTTATGTTACTCAAGAAAAATCAGAAGAAAAGGACGGTTATGACGCAGTACAAGTTGGCTTTGAAGAAATTGTTGAAAGAAAAGTTTCTAAACCGCAAAAAGGTCATTTCAAAAAGGCTGGGTTAGATAAATTATTTAGATATTTAAAAGAAGTTAAAAATAGCAATGGCTTAAAATTGGGTGATGTTGTAGATGTTTCCATATTTGAAGAGAGAGAAAAGGTTGTGGTCTCTGGTATTTCAAAAGGTAAGGGATTTCAGGGTGTGGTCAAAAGACATGGTTTTGCTGGTGGTCCAGCGAGTCACGGACAGAAACATACATTGCGAGCGCCTGGTTCTATTGGTTGCGCCTTCCCAGAAAGAGTTTTTAAGGGTAAAAGAATGGCAGGACGCATGGGCAATGAAAGAGTATCTACAAAAGGTCTTAGAATTATTAAAGTTGATAAAGAGAACAATTTATTGGCTATTAAGGGCGCAATTCCAGGTAGAAAAGGGACTTTGTTAGAAATAGTTAGCGTAAAATAATGGAATTTAAAATACACCCCGCACCACAATGGATAAAATAGAAAAAAAATTAACAAAGAATACTCCTCGCAAAACCACAAAATTCAAATTGTGGTGCGGGGTACACAATCAAAAAGGACAAGAAACAGGAAAAATTAAGTTACCTTCTGAAATTTTTGGATTAGAATTAAATTTAGATTTAATGCATCAGGTTGCTATTGCTCAGATGGCTAATTCACGAAATGTAATTGCTCACACTAAGGATAAAAGTGAGGTAAGTGGTGGTGGAGCCAAACCATGGAGACAAAAAGGAACAGGTAGAGCAAGACATGGATCTAATCGTTCTCCAATTTGGCGAGGTGGTGGTGTAACTTTTGGACCGACTAAAGAAAGAAATTTTACTAAAAAAATTAATAAACAAATGAAAAGAAAAGCTTTGTTTATGGCATTGTCTTCGAAAGTTATTGATGACCAAATGGTTTTGTTAGATAGAATAGATTTGCCAACAGTTAAGACAAAGCAAATGCTATCTATTTTTAATGATTTGAAGATTGCTTTAGGTAAAGATTTTGATAAGAGCACCTTGCTTGTTATGCCTGAGAGAGATGATGCGCTTATTAGGGTAGTGCGAAATATTCCAAAGATTGACACGATTGGTGTGAAAAGTTTGAATATTATTGATATTCTTTCTCATAAACATTTATTAATGATAAGCGATGCAGTAGGCGCTATCAAAGAAACGTATTTGAAATAATTTAAAATCATGGCTTTATTTAATAAAAAAACAAAGGAAGAAAAGTCACAAACTCCTATTAAGGATGTTGTTAAGAGTGGTCAAAAAACGGTAGTTAATAAAAAATCACAAACTAATAAACAGAAAGCAGAATGGATTTACGATATAATTAAAAAACCACATATTACTGAAAAAGCAGTTATTTTATCTGAAAAAGGAAAATATGTTTTTAACGTATCATATCAAGCGACTAAGCCAGAAATTAAAAAGGCAATTAAAGCGCTTTATGATGTTAAAATTAATAAAGTTAATTTAATTCATATGCCAGCTAAGAGACGTAGGTTGGGAGCGACTAAGGGTTGGCAACATGGTTTAGAGAAAGGATATAAAAAAGCGATAGTTACTCTTGCTAAAGGTGAGAAAATTGATGTAATATCCAGTTAATAATTATGAAGCATTATAAACCAACAACTTCAAGCAGAAGAGGAATGATTGGAACTGATTTTTCAGATCTAACCAAAAAGAAGGGGCCTCAAAAAAGTTTAACCAAGAAATTGGACAGAAGTTTTGGTCGTGGTTACAAAGGTCGTATCACTTGTCGTCATAAAGGAGGTGGACACAAAAGAAGATATCGTTTGATTGATTTTAATCAAACTGATAAGATGGATATTCCAGCTAAAGTTGTATCAATAGAATATGATCCAAACAGAAGTTCTTTTATTGCGCTTGTGAATTATAAAGATGGCGAGAAAAGATATATATTAGCTTATAGTAAATTAAAAGTTGGTGATGAAGTCATGTGTCAAGAAAACGCGCCAATAAAGATCGGTAACCGTTTGAAACTTAAGAATATTGTAGTCGGAACAGAGGTATATAATATAGAGATGAATTCTATGCAGGGAGGCAAGTTAGTCAGGTCTGCTGGTAATACAGCTCAGGTTCTGGCGATTGATGGGAAGCATTGTCATCTTAAATTACCTTCAAGTGAAGTGCGAATGGTTAATTCGGAATGTTTTGCAAGTATTGGACAATTAAGTAATATTGAGCATAATACTATAGTACTTGGTAAGGCAGGAAAATCTCGATGGATGGGTAAAAGACCAACTGTTCGTGGATCTGCTATGAACCCATGCGATCATGCTCATGGTGGTGGAGAAAATAAGCAATCCATTGGTTTGCGTAGAGGTCCAAAAACTCCGTGGGGTAAATTAGCTTTTGGCGTAAAGACACGCAAAAAGAAAAAACCTTCAAGTAAATTTATTATTAAAAGACGTAAAAGTAAAAGAAAGAAATAGATAGAATGTTAGATTTGTTAAATTTGTTAGAATTGTTAAAAAAAATGTTTCGCAATTCTATCAATTTTAACAAATCTATCAATTCTAACAATTATTATGAGTAGAAGTCTTAAAAAAGGTCCATATGTAGATTCTAAACTATTAAAAAAAATAGTTGATTTGAAGCCGGGCGACAAAACTATTATTAAGACATGGTCGCGCGCTTGCACAATAACTCCAGAAATGATTGGTTTTACCTTTGGTGTGCATAACGGTAAAGAACATATTCAAGTATTTGTTACAGAAGATATGGTTGGTCATAAGTTAGGTGAATTTTCTCCGACAAGAAAATTTGTCAGACATGGAGGTAAAATGCAACGAGAACAAGAAAAAGGAACAAAGTAAATAATAGAATTTTATGGAAGTAACAGCTAAATTAAATCATTTAAGAATATCTCCAAGAAAAGTTAGGTTAACAGCTGGCTTAATTCGTGGTCTGCGTGTTGCAGAAGCGGAAGCTCAGTTGAAATTTTTGCCTAATAGATCTTCTCGACCAATCGAGAAATTGTTAAAATCGGCTGTAGCTAATGCGGAAAATAATAACGATTTGGTAAAAGATAATCTTTATATTTCCAAGATAGTTGTGGATGCTGGACCAACATTAAAAAGGTGGCGTGCGCGAGCTCATGGAAGAGCTGCGGAAATAATGAAAAGAACTAGTCGTATTACTTTGGTTTTAAGCGAGATAAAATCAGGTGTTCGCAAACAAGAAAAAGGCAAAGTAAAGAAAGGCGAGATACCTGTAGAAAAAATTGATGATAGCCGAGCAGATAGAAATATAAAAACAAAGCAATATACTGATAAGGTTGACAAAAAGAGTTTAAGACATCAGAATGTTGGTGGGGGGAGAAAAATGTTTAGAAGAAAGAGTATTTAAATATATGAGTCATAATGTGCATCCAACAATTTTTAGAATAGGAATTGTGACAAAGTGGAAGTCACGTTGGTTTAGTGATTCTAAAAAATATAAAGGTTTATTAGAGCAAGATGTTAAATTGCGGGAATTTATTTCTAAAAAATTAGAAAAGTCTGGACTTGATTCAATAGTGATTGAGCGTTCAGCTAATAGAATTAATATTATTATAAGTACATCTAGACCCGGTTTGGTGATTGGTCGAGGAGGAAGTGGGATTGAAGATCTGAAAAAAGATATTAAAAAATTACTTAATAAAATTGATTCTGATTTGTCTAAGACGGAAATTCGTTTGGAGGTAGATGAAATCCGTCAACCAACTGCCAGAGCAGCGATCGTTTCGTCTGAAATTGCGAGTCAAATAGAACGTAGAATGCCTTATCGTCGGGTTGTTAAACAATATTTAGATAAGGTTATGCAAAATAAGGAAATAAAAGGCGTAAAAATAATGGTAAAAGGACGTTTGAATGGCGCTGAAATTGCGAGAAAAGAATGGTTAAAGAAGGGTAATGTTCCACTGCAAACGTTACGTGCCGATATTGATTTTAGTCATGCAACTGCTTATACCACATATGGGACAATAGGCGTAAAGGTTTGGATTTATAAAGGAGAAGTATTTTAGGGTTTTTTTAGAATAACGAATGAAAAAATTATTATGTTAATGCCGAAAAAAGTAAAACATAGAAAGCAACATTCTGGTAAAATATCTTGTCGTAAGGCGGATAGAGGGGTTGATTTGTCTTTTGGAATGTACGGATTGAAAGCGATGGAAGGTGCTTGGCTTACTTCACGACAAATAGAAGCGTCACGTAGGGCAATGACACGTTATGTCCAAAGAGGTGGAAAAATTTGGATTAGGATTTTTCCAGATAAGCCAATAACAAAAAAAGGGATTGAAGTTCCTATGGGTGGCGGGAAAGGTGGAGTTGATCATTATGTTGCTGCTATTCGTCCCGGAAGAATTTTGTTTGAAATGGATGGAGTAACCGAAGAAGCGGCCAGAGAAGCAATGCGTCTTGCAAGCCATAAACTTCCTATAAAGACACGTTTTATAAGTCGTTAATTATTTTAATTTTATAATAGATAATACAATAGTATGAAAGCGAAAGAAATAAATAAAAAAAACGAAAAAGAATTACAGACTGTTTTAAAAGAAAAACGCTTGCAATTGGGTGAGATGAGGTTTACGTTATCTTCAAAGAAAATTAAGAATGTAAAAGAAGTTAGTGTGTTGCGTCGTGATATTGCTAGAATATTAACTATTTTAAATAGTAGAAAACAAAATGGATAATAATAAAAAAACTGCTAAAGGTAATACTGAGGCAGAAAAAGAAAATAGTAAAGCTAAAGGCAAACTTTTAAGGGGCGTTGTTGTTAGTGATAAAATGGATAAGACTATAACTGTGATAGTTACTCGTTTTAAGAAACATCCGAAGTATAAGAAAAGATATAAAATTAGTAAGAAGTATAAAGCGCATGATGAGAGTAATAAATTTAAAGAAGGTGATAGAGTTATTATCCAAGAATGTTCTCCGATTAGTAAAGATAAAAGATGGAAAGTTAAGGCTTTGTCTAAAAATTAGAGTGTTAGCTAATAAATTTTGAAAAAAAATTTAACCAAGAAATATTATGATTCAGGTAGGAACAAAATTAAAAGTAGCAGATAATACTGGCGCAAAAACAATCCAGTGTTTTAAGGTGCTTAGAGGTAGTCATCGTCGTTATGCTCGCATAGGTGATATTATTGTGGCATCGGTAAAGAGCGCCGAACCTCGTAAGGCTGTTAAGAAAAAAGATGTTGTTAAGGCCGTTGTGGTACGTCAACGCAAGGCTTATCGTCGGGCTGATGGTTCTTATATCCGTTTTGATGATAATGCGGCAGTTATTTTAGATGGGTTGAATCCAAAAGGTGGTCGTATTTTCGGACCTATTCCTAGAGAAATAAAAGAAAAGGGATATGATAAGATTGCTTCTCTGGCAGTAGAAGTGCTATAGAAGATTAACTTGAATATAATTATAAATTTTGTATATGAAGATTAAAAAAGGTGATACAGTTTTAATAATAAGTGGTAAAGACCGTGGAAGAAAGGGTAAAGTTTTACAGTCCTTGCCTAAATTAAATAAAATTGTTGTGGAAGGAATCAATATAATCAAGAAACATCGTCGTCCTCGTAATGAACGAGAAAAAGGTCAAGTTGTAGAATTGGCTAAACCGATTAGTATTTCTAATGTTAAATTGATTTGTTCAAAATGTAGCAAAGCGACAAGAACTGGTTTTAAGGTTGTGGAAGATAAAAAATATAGAATTTGTAAAAAGTGTAAGCAGGAAATTTAAAAAATATTTATGAATAGAATAAAAGAAAAATATAATAAAGAAGTCGCGCCAAAATTGAAGGAAAAATTTGGTTATAAGAATATTTTTTCTATTCCTAAGATTAGTAAGGTTGTTGTGAACGTTGGTTTTAATCCAACGACTAAAGATGCTAATGTGCAAGAAGACATAGTAAGGGATATATCTTTGATTGTTGGACAAAAGCCATCTTTGCGTCCAGCACGCAAGGCTATTGCTGGATTCAAAATTAGAGAGAATATGATTGTAGGTGTTGCTGTTACTTTACGTAGAGAAAAAATGTATGATTTCATTGATAGATTAGTTAGTATTTCTTTACCTCGTAGTCGTGATTTCCGAGGCTTGTCTCGAAGTTGCGTTGATCAATCTGGTAATTTAAATATTGGTATAAAAGAACAAATAATTTTTCCAGAGATCTCAACCGAAAGTGCTAAAAATATTTTCGGATTACAGGTGACAGTTTCAACAACAGCTAAAAGTAAGGAAGAAGGAGAAGAATTATTTAAACTATTAGGATTTCCTATACAGTTTGAGGAATAGGTATTGATTTTATTGATTAACTTAGGTATATTATCAACTATATGGCTAGAAAAGCTCTCATTGCTAAAGCAAAAAGAAAACCAAAATTTTCAACACGAACAATCCGTCGTTGTTTTAAGTGTGGACGTAATCACGGCTTTATGAGAAAGTTTGGTCTTTGTCGAATATGTTTTAGAGAATTAGCTAATAAGGGTGAGCTACCTGGCATTAAAAAATCATCATGGTAATTGATCCAATTGCAGACATGTTAATACGTATCAAGAATGCGCAATCTGTTAAACACAAAACGGTTGTTATTCCATTTTCCAAGATTAAGTTATCTTTGGCTGAGGTTTTAAATAAAAATGGTTGGCTTGGCGATATTAAAACTGGTGGTAAAAAAATTGATAAGTATATTGAATTGGAATTAAAGTATGATATAGATGGTCAGCCTCTAATAAAGGAATTGAAAAGAGTTAGTAAATGTGGTTGCAGAATTTATATTAAGAAAGATGAGATCAGGTCCTTACATCAGGGTTACGGTTTATCTGTGATTTCTACGTCGAAGGGGTTGATGTCAGATATGGAAGCTAAAAAAATAGGTTTAGGTGGAGAGGTAATCTGTCAAGTTTGGTAGTATTCTCAAAACTTGAAATTTGTAGTTTGAAACTAAAAATTTATTTTTGTATTTTAGTTCTAAGTTATAAGTTCTAAGTTATAAGTTTATGAGTAGAATAGGAAAACAACCAATTATTATTCCCGAAGGAGTTGAAGTTAAATTTGAGAATGGCGAAGTTGTGGTTAAGGGACCAAAGGGAGAATTAAAACAAGCTGTGTTATCACAAATGGACTTGTCTTTTAGTGACACCGAAGAGGGCGACAAAAAGATTAAAAGTTTACAAATTGTTCCTAAAAGAACAACCAAAAATAGTTCTGCTTTCTGGGGATTAACAAGAGCTTTAATTGCTAATATGGTCAAGGGTGTAACAGAGGGTTTTGAGAAAAAATTAGAGATTGAAGGAGTGGGCTATAGAGCATCTTTAGAAGGAACCAAATTGGTTTTGAGCTTAGGTCTTTCTCATCCTATTAATATGGAGGCCCCTGATGGTATAACGTTTGTTGTTGAAAAAAATGTTATTACGGTTGCTGGTTTTGATAAACAGAAAGTAGGACAAGTTGCAGCAAAGATAAGAGATTATAAAAAACCAGAACCATATAAAGGAAAGGGGATACATTATGTTGGCGAGGTTGTTCGCCGTAAGGCTGGTAAGAAAACCGTAGCTGGAGAATAAATTTGAATATTTGAATATGAATAATAGACAAAATAGGCACAAAAGAATTAGAGCAAAAATAATTGGCAAAAAGAGTTGTCCTCGTCTTTCTGTTTTTCGTAGTAATAAGCATTTGGATTTACAATTAATAGATGATGATCAAGGAAAGACAATAGCAAGCGTTAGAGATACAGAAATTGAAAAAAAGTTAAATAAAAAAAATTTAGCTAAAGAGGCGGGTAAATTGATAGCTCAAAAAGCAATAGATAAAAAAATAGAAAAAGTTGTTTTTGATCGCGGGGGTTATAGATATCATGGGCGAGTCAAGGCTGTTGCTGAGGGAGCTAGAGAGGCTGGATTAAAATTTTAGGATTTTGTTTAAATCCTAAGACCAAATATTATGGACGATAAAAATAATCAAAATAATAAAGAGACAAAATTTAACCGAAAAAATTCGGCTCGTGGCGACAGTGAACGAGAATTTGATCAGAAGTTATTGGACGTGTCTAGAGTTGTTCGTGTTGTGGCTGGTGGACGTCGATTTAGATTTCGCGTTGTTATTGTTATTGGTGATCACAAGGGTAGGGTTGGCGTAGGTGTTGCTAAGGGACAGGATGTAGTAATGGGTATTGAGAAAGCTGTGATTAACGCTAAGAAAAATATGATTACCGTTAAAACGGTTAATGGAACCATTCCTCACGAGGTGGAAGGTAAGTTTAATAGAGCTAAAGTCTTATTAAAGCCGGGTCGTGTTGGTGGTGGTATTGTGGCTGGTGGCGCTGTGCGTGTTGTCTGTGAATTAGTTGGTATCAATAATATCTCGGCTAAAATTTTAGGGCGAACTACTAATAAGCTTAATAATGCACGTGCGGTTATTGTGGCTTTGAAGGATTTAAGATCAGAAAAAGTATCTGCTTCTCCTAAAGAAAATTCTAAGATTAAAAATATTAAGAAGGCGAAAAAAGTAAAAAAGCAAGATAAATAGATATATGCAATTAAATCAATTAAAACCTAATAATAAAAAATCACGCAAGCGTGTTGGTAGAGGAGGAAAGAAGGGTACGTATGCTGGGCGAGGATTGAAAGGTCAGAAGTCAAGATCTGGTAAGGATCTTCGTGTTGGTTTCGCTGGTGGTGATACTTCAACGATAATGCGTTTACCAAAACAGCGTGGAACTGTTGGTCATACTCATATACGGAAGGGAACAAAATTATCGAGATATACTCCTGATTGGGCGGTTTTTAATTTGGGAGATATAGATAAACTTTTTAAAGAAGGAGAAACTGTTTCGCCAAAATCATTGCTTGAGAAAAAAGTGATCTATCGGGTTAGAAATAAAATTCCTTCAATTAAAATATTAGGTACCGGAAAATTAACAAAAAAAATTAAGTTTGAAGATGTTAAATTGTCCAAAAGTGTGAAAAAGGTTTTAGGCATTACAGATAAAAAGAAGTCAATTAAGAAGGAAAATATTAAAGACAAGAAAAGTGAAAAATAACTAACTACTTATGAAGTGGTATCAAAAAGTTGTCCAAGTTTTTAAAATAAAGGATTTGCGGAAGAAGATTTTTTTCGTTTCAATAATGCTTGTTATTTTTCGTATTGTGGCGAATGTTCCTTTACCGACTATTGATACATCGCAGTTGAAACAATTTTTTGCTGGTAATCAACTATTTGGTCTTTTGAATATTTTTACAGGTGGAGCGTTAAGTAATTTATCTATTGGAATGTTGGGTATGGGTCCATATATTACCGCTGTAATTATTATGGAACTTTTAACAATGATATTTCCTGCTCTTGAAGCTCTTTATAAAGAAGAAGGTGAAGCTGGTAGACAAAAATTTAATCAATATGGGCGTTTATTAACGATTCCATTAGCGTTGTTACAGGGTTTTGCTATGTTGACCTTATTAAGTCGTCAGAATATTATCGGTCATTTGTCTATGTTTCAATGGTTTACGTCTTTGGCGCTAGTATGTGCTGGGGCTGTTTTTGTGATGTGGCTTGGCGAACTGATTTCTGAAAAAGGTATTGGTGATGGTGTTTCTATATTGATTTTGGCGGGTATTGTGGCTCATGTTCCTTTGTCTGTTAAAGAAATTGTTGTTACTTATGATCCATCAAAGATCCCAGCATATATTGCCTTTCTTATTTTAGCATTAGTTATTACAGCAGGTGTTGTTATTATTAACGAAGGTCGTCGTAATATTCCAGTATCTTATGCCAAACAAGTGCGTGGTAACAAAATGTATGGTGGTGTTTCAACCTATCTTCCATTAAACGTTAATCCAGCAGGTGTTATTCCAATTATCTTTGCGTTATCAATTATGCTTTTCCCAGGGATGATAGCTAGTTTTTTAGGGACTTCAAGTATTGGATGGTTAGCAAGTTTTGCGCAATGGGTGGGTGCGCTATTCCAGAATCAGTGGTTTTATGGCAGTATTTATTTCGCCTTAGTGGTTTTATTTACATATTTTTATACAGCAGTCACGTTTGATCCAAAGAATGTGGCAGAAAACTTGCAAAAGATGGGTGGTTTTATTCCGGGGATTCGTCCAGGACAGCCAACAGTTGATTTTCTTTATCATATTTTAAATAGAGTCCTTTTGTTTGGAGCAGTATTTTTAGGGACAATTGCAGTTTTGCCGTCTGTCGTTCAGGGCGTTACTGGCGTTCAAGCCTTTGGTTTTGTTATTGGCGGTACAGCGTTATTGATTATCGTTGCTGTAGTTTTAGATACTTTAAGACAAATAGAATCCCAGCTGACTATGCGGGATTATGAGGGGTTTTAAATTTTAAAATAAGGAGATGTTGTTATGGATGGAATAATAATTTGGCACTCTGTTCATAGAGATAATGGAGCAATTACGGGAAGTTGTTTAGAAAAGTTTACCGGTTAGGATGATGAGACATTGGTAAAACATATTAATAATACAATTATGATTAACAAAACTCGTTTTGGGTTTAGAATTGTTCATCAGATATTGATAACTAACGAAAATAAATAAGATTTCTAATGTCCCCTGACGATGTCGGGGGACTAATACGTTGTAGTTATCTATATTGAGTGCTAACATATAACTATGTCAAAAGTATATATAATCTATGGCGCACCGGGGTCGGGGAAGGGGACGCAAGCCAATTTGTTGGCTGAAAAGATGGGGGTGATTCATTTTGATACTGGATATGCGATTGAGAAAAAAGTACATAATCCAGATTTGCAAGATGATTTGATAATTCAACGCGAAAAAAAAATGTTTGACGAAGGTGTTTTGTGTACGCCTGAATGGGTGGCGCAGATAGTTGAAGAAGCGATAGAAAAGATACATAGAAAAGGAAAAGGAATTGTCTTTAGTGGATCGCCAAGAACTTTGCCGGAAACAAAAACATTTATCCCACTTGTCGAAAAATTATATAACAGAGAAAACATCAAGATTATACGCATCAATGTTAAACCAGAAACATCTATTTACAGAAACAGTCATCGGCGTGTATGTAAAAATTGCGGTTTGTCTTTGGTTTATACGCCAGAAAATAAAAAATTAGATAAATGTCCGAAATGTGGTGGCAAATTGATAAAAAGAGTTTTAGATAAACCAGAAACGATTGAGGTGCGATTAAAAGAGTTTAATAAAAGGACAGAGCCGATTTATGAATTTCTAACAGACAAAGGATATGAGATTGTAGATATTGATGGCGAACCATCGGTAGAGGAAATTCATCAGGATATTTTGTTCCAAATCAATCACGAATAATTATTTTTAATAATTCGTGATAAAATTAGTGATTGATTAGAGATTTATGATTCCAATTAAAAGTCAACAAGAAATAGAAATAATGAAAGAAGGTGGGCGTTTTTTAGCCGGCATAATTAAGGAATTGGAGAACAAAGTTGCGCCTGGAATATCTACAAAAGAATTGGATATAATGGCAGAAAAACTAATTTTAAAAGTTGGCGCTACACCATCATTTAAGGGATATAATCAATTTCCATCTGCTTTGTGCATTTCTGTGAATAATGAAATTGTGCATGGCGTACCATCAAAAAGAATATTAAAAGACGGCGATATTGTCAGCTTAGATTTGGGAATTTTATACAAAGGATTTCATACAGATATGGCGGTAACAGTACCAGTAGGCGAGGTATCATCTGAAGCAACTCGCTTGATTCGTGTAACAAAAAAATCGTTGAAGCGCGCTATCGCCAGAACAAAAGAAGGCAGAACAATTGGCGATATTGGTCATGCGGTGCAGAATTATGTTGAAGAACAAGAATTTGGCATAGTGCGTGAGTTGTGTGGTCATGGAGTTGGACGTGAACTGCATGAAGATCCAGAGGTGCCAAATTTTGGACAAAGACATAAGGGCCCGAAACTTAAAAGCGGAATGGTATTAGCAATAGAGCCGATGGTAACAGTGGGTGATTGGAAAATTAAATTATCGCCGAATAGACTTTGTTTTGAAACAAAAGATGGGTCTTTATCTGCTCATTTTGAACATACGGTTTTGGTGACAAATACTGGAGGAAAAGTTTTAACAACTATTTAAAAATCCCGCTCGGCGGGATTTTTAAATCTATATTTTATTCTTAATTTCTTTACTTATCTTGTCTATAAATTCTTCAATCTTCATCTGGCCAAGGTCGCCATCCTTACGATGTCGGGCGCTAACCATTTTAGCGTCTTTTTCTTTATCGCCGATAATTAACATATATGGCACTTTTTCGTTTTGGCTGTTCCTTATTTTTTTACCCAAAGTGTCATCGTCATCTTTCAAAACAGCGCGAATATCGCTTTCTTTTAATTTATTTAAAATTTCATTAGCAAATTCTTTTTGCTTTTCACTGATAGTCAAAATATGAACTTGTTCTGGTGCGAGCCAAGCAGGGAAGGCGCCGGCGAAGTATTCAATTAATAACGTTAAAAATCTTTCATAAGATCCTAAAATTGCGCGATGAACCATTACTGGGTTAATACTGTTTCCTTTTTCGTCTGTATAAACTAAATCAAATCTTTTTGGAGTGGCGAAATCTACTTGAACAGTTGGGATTTGAATTTCTTTGCCTAAAGAATCTTTAAACATAAAATCTAATTTAGGTCCATATAGCGCCGCTTCGCCTTCCATTTTTTTCGCATCTAATTTCATCTCATCGGATATTTCTTGAAGCATATTTTCGCATGTATCCCAATCTTTAACATCTCCAATATATTTTTCTGGATGATCATAATCTCTTACAGATAAGGATACCCAATGGTTATCCCACATTCCAAGTGATTTGTAGAAATCTTGGATAATATTAACCATGTTTTTAATCTCTTCTTTGACCTGATCTACTCGACAGAATGAATGTCCATCTTCTACAGTAATGGCTATGACTCTACTTAGACCACTTATTTCTCCAGGTTTTTCATCGCGATATTGTTTATTAGATTCCATATAGCGAATAGGAAGATCTCTGTATGAACGTGGATGAGAAGCGTATATCTGAGTTTGGTGCGGACATTGCACAGGCTTAAGCACATAGTTTTGTTTATGATGTGACCGAACATGAAAAAGCTCATCGCCAAATTTTTGAGCATGACCAGATAATTCATATAAATCTATTTTTGCTAAGTGTGGAGTCATAACTTTTTCAAAACCATATCTTCGACAAACAGATTCTATATGTTTTTGTAGTTCATCAATAATTATAGTTCCTTTTGGTGAAAATAGAGGTAAGCCAGGACCAACTAAATCCGAAAAAGAAAATAGATCTAATTCTTTCCCTAATTTTCTATGATCGCGTTTTTCGGCTTCTGCGACCATTTCTAAATGTTTATCTAATTCTTCTTTATTTTCAAAAGCAACTCCATAAATGCGAGTGAGCATCGGATTTTTTTCGTCTCCACGCCAATAAGCGCCGGCGACTTTAGTCAGTTTAAACGCATCAGGGTTTAGTTCTTTGGTAGAATTAATATGTGGGCCCTTGCATAGATCGGTAAAATCTTGCAATTTGTAACTTATAACTTGCAACTTCTTTTGTTCTTTTTTAATGTCATTGACGAGTTCTAACTTGTAAGGCTGATTTTTAAAGATTTTTTTAGCTTCGGATATTGCCAATTCTTTTTTTTCAAATTTCAAATCTTTTTTAATTATCTCGCGCATTTTCTTCTCTATCTTTTTCAAATCTTCAAGTGTGATTTTTACTTTATCAAAGTCGTAATAAAAACCATTTTCAATGGCTGGTCCAATTCCAAATTGCGCTTCAGGATGTATTTCCAAAACAGCTACTGCCAAGACATGGGCGAATGAATGACTAATTATCTCAATTGTTTTGTTTGAATTATTCATAATAATTATCTACTATGTTTACTATAGTCTTAATAAGCACAACCCGCTGTAACAAGTACTCGGTAGTCATCGGCTGTTCCACTTATTTTATCTGTGCCAGCAGTAAACAAATAGCTTGCACCTGGATTACTATTGCAATCATTGTCGTCGTATCCGTAATAATTACCCCAAGGATCTTTATCAATTCGCTGAGAAAAATAACCACCATTAACCAAAGCGGTGATTACGTTTGTCCACGAACTATTAGGCGGATTAGAACAAGAAGAACATAGATCTCCTGGTGGTGGCAACTCTCCTTTATCTATTTTATAAATTAACATAGCCTTTCTTAATTGATCAATATCTGTCTTGGCCTTAGCATATTTTGCCTTTTCTCTTACGCTATTAACACTAACCAAAACAATACTCGCCAGAAGACCAATTATAGCAATAACCACAAGAAGCTCTATTAAAGTAAACGCTTTTTTTTGATTCATTTTTTTAGTTTAATTTTACTTTAATATTTTAACACTATCGCAGAGAATTTTCAAATTATTATCACGTTCGTTGACGCGTCCACTGACAATAGCAATAGTATCTTCTTGCCATTTCGCGCTTGTTTTTTCAAATATTTTTGGAAAGACTACTGTTTCAATATGCCCGCGACTGCCTTCTAATTTAACAAAAAGCATTGGTTGTCCGTTTTTGGTAATTATTTTTTTGATTTTACTTATTAATCCACCAACTTTAACTTTTTGTCCAATATGATTACGAGTTACCTTGTGACATGGAATAGCTTCTTTAGCTAACTGTTCTTGGTATGAGCTTAGCGGATGTTCGGAGATATATAAACCGAGTAATTCTTTTTCCCATAATAATCCTTCTTTTTTGTTTTCTTCAAATTCATTGACTAATTGTAATGTGGCGGTTGTGGCTTTTGATGATTGTCCAAATAAACTTTCTTGACAGCTTTGTTCTATTTTATGCACTTCGCGCGCAAAATTTAACATTTGCTCTGTAGATGCTAATAATTGATAACGATTTCCAAAACTGTCTAAGGCGCCACATTTAATCAAACTTTCTAAAGATTTTTTATTCAAATCTCTTCCGCCAGCGATAGACATTCTTTCAACAAAATTTGCTAATGTAGTAAATGAACCATTGTTTTTTCTTTCATCGACAATTGATTGTGAAATATTATGTCCAACATTTTTAATTGCTTCCAACCCAAAACGGATTACTTGATCATCGGTTTTGGCAAAAGTTACAAAACTTTCGTTAACATCTGGAGCCATAACTTGGATATTCATTTTTTTGCATTCATCAATTAAAAAAGCAATTCTTTCTGTATCACTTTGTTCGGAAGTGATTAAGGCAGACATAAATTCTGTAGGGTAGTGAGCTTTAAGATAGGCGGTTTGATAAGCAATCATTGCGTAGCAAGTGGCGTGAGCGGCATTAAATCCGTAACTGGCAAATGGCTCTACCATTTCCCAAATTTGAATAGCAACTTGTTTTTCTATGCTGTTGTTAATCATTCCTTGAATCAACTTGTTTTTTTGCTCGTCTAATAATTCTTTAATTTTTTTACCAACAGCTTTACGCAGAACATCAGTTTCGCCCGGTGTAAAACCAGCAAGTTGTCGAGCGATGTGCATCAATTGTTCTTGATATACACAAATACCATAAGTTGTCTTTAAAATTGGTTCTAATCCATGATGAAGATAGGTGACTTGTTTTAACCCATGTTTGCGAGCAATAAAATCGGGAATAAATTCCATTGGCCCCGGACGGTACAAGGCAACCATGGCGATAATATCTTCAAATTGGCTTGGTCTTAGGTCTTTAAGATATCTTTTCATGCCACTTGATTCTAATTGAAATACGCCGGTGGTATTAGCATCACGAAAAAGATTGAATACTGCAGGATCGTTTAGGGGTATATCAATGATATTAATTTTCTGTCCAGTTTGAGCTTCTATCTGGTTAAGAGCATTTTGAATAACGGTTAAGGTTTTTAATCCCAAGAAGTCCATTTTTAAAAGACCCATATCTTCAACGGCGTGCATTTCATATTGACTAACGATAGATCCATCATTGTGCGAAGTATATTGACAAGGGGTGGTTATATCCAGTGGATCTTTAGTGATTAAAACACCAGCAGCATGGGTGGACGCATGTCGCGCTACGCCCTCCAATTTCTTAGCCATATCAACTAATTTTTTGGCTTCTGGATCGGAATTATACCATTGTTTAAACTCATCAGATTCTTCTATGGCAGTAGATAAATTCATGCCAAAAGGTACTAATTTAGCAGTTTTATCGCAGAATTCGTAAGGGTAATCCATTGCGCGTCCAGTGTCGCGAATAGCGCCACGCGCGGCCATTGTTCCAAAGGTGATAATTTGTGCCACGTGGTCGGAGCCATATTTTTTAGTAACGTATTCAATAACTTCGCCACGACGTTCATCAGCAAAGTCCATATCAATATCAGGCATAGAAATTCTATCTGGATTCAAAAATCTTTCAAAAAGCAAATTATATTTTAAGGGATCTATTTCAGTAATGTTTAATAAGTAAGAAACAATAGACCCTGCAGCGCTTCCGCGTCCCGGTCCAACAACAATTCCATTTTCTTTTGACCAATTAACAAAATCGGAAACAATTAAAAAATATGAATCAAAGCCCATTTTATGAATAACAGACAATTCAAAATCAAGACGCTCCTTTATTTCTGGTGTCATTTCTGGATATTTCTTTGGCAAACTATTTCTGCAAAGTTCACGTAGATATACTTCTGGCGCTTGACCAGAAGGAACGTCAAAATGTGGAAGTTGTAAGACACCTAATGTAAACTCAAAATTACACTGTTCTACAATTTTTTGCGTATTACTGATCGCTTCAGGTACATTTTTAAATTCTTCAATCATTCTTTCTGGAGGTCGCAAAGAATAGTCTTCGTCTAACATTGATAGGCGATTAGGATCAGTGATTTTTCTGTCTGTTTGTATGGCCAATAAAACATCATGAGCCTCAGCATCTTCTGGTTTTAGGTAATGAGCGTCATTGGTGGCTACTACAGGAATATTGTATTTTTTACTAATTTTGATTAATTCATCGTTAACTTTTTTTTGCTCTGGTATTGATGGATGATGTTGTAATTCCAAATAGAAACTGTCAGGTTCAAAAATATCGCGATACTCCAAAACTAATTCTTCGGCTTTTTTAATGTCTTTGTTGATAATTGTTCTCGGAATTTCACCAGCGATACAAGCGGTCAGTCCAATCAATCCTTTGGAATGTTTTTTTAATAATTCTTTGTCTATACGTGGCTTGTAATAAAACCCTTCAAGATGCGCTTTAGTAACTAATTTTACAAGGTTATGATACCCTTCTTCATTTTTGACTAAGAGAACAAGGTGATATGGTTTAACATCAATATTTGGTCGCTTCATATGCATGCCATTACGGGCGATATACATTTCGCAACCGATGACTGGTTTGATACCAGCTTTTTTTGCTTTTTGGAAAAGTTCTACAACACCATACATTGTGCCGTGATCGGTAATAGCGACAGAATCCATTTTCAATTCCTTACAGGTATCCAAAAGTTGGTCTATTTTTGACAGACCATCAAGTAGGGAATAATGGGTGTGAACATGAAGGTGGGTGAACGATGGCATTGATTGAATCCAAATATCAAAATCTAAATGTCAAAAATTTTTAGATTTTAGAATTTGGATTTAATTTGGTATAATTTGAGCTTTGAAATAATTTGGAATTCATCTTTATTCTACCTCTTTAATCTATCCCAAACAATCTTGACAAAATATAAAATAGAGTCCTCGTAGAGTACTCTACGAGGACTCTATTTTATAGACACCTATTGACACTCAATGTAGCGGGTGCAAATCCCGCCGGGTCCACGTCAAAAAATCTCTGATTATTCAGGGATTTTTTGATTCTTCAAATTTTGGGTGGTTTGGGGTATAATAGTATTAAATGACGAAAACCGAAGCCAAAAAAAGAATAGAAAAAATGAAAAAAGTGATTAGTTATCACCGATATTTGTATCATGTTTTAGATAAACCAGAAATTAGCGATGCGGCTTTGGACTCCTTGAAACACGAATTAAAAAAATTAGAGGATGAATATCCAGAGTTTATCACTTCGGATTCACCGACACAACGGGTTGGTGGTAAGCCTTTGGATAAATTTAATAAAATAACACATAAAAAAAGAATGCTGTCTTTGGAAGACGCTTTTAGCGAAGAGGAATTACAGGATTGGGAGAAAAGATTAAAAAACAAGTTCCAAGTTCCAAGTTCCAAGATTTTAATTATTTTGCAGAACTAAAAGTTGATGGTTTTGCTATTTCCTTATTATATAAAAAAGGTATATTGGTTGGTGCAGCAACACGCGGTGATGGTCGGATTGGCGAGGACGTTACTCAGAATATAAAGACTATCAATTCAATTCCTTTAAAATTAGAAGTTCATTTTTCCCAAGGTTTAACTTTAGGAAAAGAAATTAAATCAAAGATTGAAAAAGGTGAGATAGAAATTCGCGGAGAAGTATATATGACCAAAAAGGATTTTGAAAAAGTTAACAAAGATCGCGCAAAGCAAGGTTTGCCAGTTTACGCTAATCCAAGAAATACGGCGGCGGGGAGTATTCGTCAGCTTGATCCAAGGGTTGCCGCTTCGCGCAAATTAAAATTTTTAGCATATTCTGTGCCAACTGATTTGGGGCAAAAAAATCACCAGGAAGAACATCAAATTGCTGAAAGTTTGGGTTTTAGGGTTGGTGAAAGTAATTTTTGTAAAAATGTAAAAGATATTGTTAATTTTTGGAATAATATTAATAAAAAAAGAGAGAAATTATCATATCAAATTGATGGCATTGTAGTTAATGTTAATGATAATAAATTATTTGATAAATTAGGAATAGTAGGTAAGGCTCCGCGCGGAGCAATCGCTTTAAAGTTTGCTGCTGAAGAATCAACTACAATAGTTAAAAACATTGTGGTTCAAGTTGGACGAACGGGCGCTTTAACGCCGGTGGCGGTTTTGGAGCCAGTTAATATTGGTGGAACGACAGTAACCAGAGCAACTCTGCATAATGAAGATGAAATTAAACGACTTGATGTGCGTATTGGCGATACGGTGATTGTTCAACGAGCTGGTGATGTCATTCCAGATATTGTAGAGGTTATTAAAAAATTACGAACAGGTAAAGAGAAAAAATTTAAGATGCCAAATAGATGTCCTGTTTGTGATTCAAAAGTTGTTCGTCCAGAAAACGAGGCGGTGCATCGGTGTGCTAACAAGAATTGTGGCGCGCAACAAAGGGAGAGATTAGCTCATTTTGTTTCTCGCAAAGGTTTTAATATTGATGGCTTGGGTCCTAAAATTATTAACCAGTTAATGGACGAAGGGTTGGTTTCTAATCCTGCTGATCTATATTCTTTAACGGAAGGAGATTTAATTCCTCTGGAGAGATTTGCCAAAAAGTCGGCGGAAAATTTAATCAAGTCAATTCATCAAAGTAAAAAAATATCTTTGTCTAAATTTGTGTTTGCTTTGGGAATTCGTCATACAGGAGAAGAGACAGCAATTGCTTTGGCGCAATATTTTGGTGACATAGAAAAAATAAAAAGAGCCTCTCAGGAGCAATTAGCGAATATACCAGATGTTGGTCCTGTTGTTGCCAAAAGTATTTTTGAATGGTTTAATGATAAGGTAGACCAAGAGGTGTTGGATAGACTTTTGAATAATATAGAAATAGAGAAAGTTAAAACGGTAAAGAAAGTGTTAGCAGGAAAGACATTTGTTTTGACGGGAGAATTAGGATCTTTAACCAGAGATGAAGCAAAGGAAAAAATTAGAAGTTTGGGTGGTGATATTTCTGGTTCTGTTTCTAAAAATACTAATTATGTTGTAGCAGGGGAAAATCCGGGTTCTAAATATGATAAAGCAAAGAAATTGGATGTTAAAATTGTTAGTGAGAAAGATTTTTTAAAATTGTTAAAATAATATGGATTTAACTAAAAAACAAGCTAAAGAAGTAGCTGGTTTAGCTAGATTAGAATTAACTGATAAGGAAACTAGAAAGTTTCAAAAAGACCTATCGGCTGTTTTAGATTTTGTAGATAAATTAAATGAAGCAAAGATTGGCAAAGTGGATCCAACAGCGCATATTGCTGGATTAGAAAATGTTATGCGAGAAGATGAAGGGATTGAAACTGATAAGAAAGTTAGAGAAAAATTATTAAATTTAGCGCCAGATAAAGAAGGTGATCAAGTGAAAGTAAAGAGTGTTTTGTAAAATTATAATTTTATTATGATAGGCATTATTAATAAATTAAATAAAAAAATAATCATAACTTTATTTTTACTATTGATTATTGTTTCATTAGTCATTTTTTTCAGCAAAAAAAATAAAAAAATAGAAGTTATAGGCGGCGTGACGCCAGAAGAAACTTTTTTATATGCCGCCCAAGCGATAGAAAACGAAGATGCTGATAAGGCGTTAGAAATGTTTAATGTGGGTGCGCATAATAAAGTTAGAAATTTAATAAATGAATTAGACAAAGAAGGAAGACAAAAACTATCGCAATCATTAAGAAGCGCTCAACGATCAACAGAAGAAGAATTTCAAACAGAAACTTTTAAAGTATTTAATACAAAAATGAACGTCAAAGGGTTTGCTTATCCGATTAATATTCAAATTGAAATAATCGCGTTGCCTAATGGGAATTGGGTTATTTTGAATTTGTAAAATTATTGAACTTTGATTATGGACTTAAAATTATTAACAATCAAAAAAATCCAGAAAGGATTAGCAAATAAAGAATTTACTGCAGAAGAAATTGCGCAGGCTGTTTTTGACCGTATAAATGAAAAAGAAAAAGATATTCATGCTTATTTAGAATTGATGAAAGAAAGCGCATTAAAACAGGCAAAGGAAATAGATGAAAAAATTAAAAACAATGAAGATATAGGTGTTTTAGCGGGCGTCCCGATTGCGATTAAAGATAATATTTTGGTTGATAGCGTTAAATGTACAGCGGCATCAAAAATCTTAGAAAATTATATTGCGCCTTACGACGCGACAGTTATTAAAAAATTAAAAAGCGAGGATGCGATTTTAATTGGCAAAACAAATTGTGATGAATTTGCTATGGGTTCATCAACAGAAAATTCTGCTTTTGGACCGACAAAAAATCCACATGATCTGGAAAGAGTGCCGGGTGGTTCTTCTGGTGGTTCTGCGGCGGCCGTGGTAGCAGACGAATGTATTGCAGCGATAGGTTCGGATACAGGCGGATCAATTCGTCAGCCAGCATCATTTTGTGGCGCTGTTGGTTTTAAGCCGACCTATGGGCGAGTTTCGCGTTATGGGTTGATGGCTTATGCTTCTTCACTTGATCAAATTGGACCCTTGGCAAAAGCAGCAGAAGATACAGAGATAATTTTGAATGTGATTGAAGGACAGGATAACAATGATTCTACAAGCGCGTCAGATGAAAAATATAAAAATGATGAAGCGATAGATATTAAAAAATTAACTATTGGTATTCCTAAGGAATATTTTGTTGAAGGCATAGATTCAAAAGTGGAAAGCGCAGTTCACAAGGCAATCTCCGAATACGAAAAGGTAGGCGCCAAGATTGTGGAAATTAGCTTGCCATACACAGAGTTTGCTTTAGCAAGTTACTATATCATCTGTACCGCCGAAGCATCATCAAACTTGGCAAGATACGACAGTATTCGTTATGGATTATATAAAAAAGGAAAGAACCTCTTGGATGGTTATACAAAGACACGACATGAAGGTTTTGGCGATGAAGTAAAAAAAAGAATTATGCTTGGCACTTATGTCTTGTCGGCGGGGTATTATGATGCCTATTATTTAACTGCGCAAAAAGCGCGTACTTTAATCAAAGATGATTTTGTAAAAGCATTTAAAAAAGTTGATGTGATTATGACGCCAACCAGCCCGACAACCGCTTTTAAAATTGGTGAAAAAATGAATGATCCAGTGGCTATGTATCTATCAGATATCTATACTGTTTCTGTAAACTTGGCTGGTTTGCCAGCTGTATCTATTCCATGTCAGAAAGATGGTTTGCCAATCGGTTTACAAATTATCGGCAATCAATTTGAAGATAAAAAAGTTTTAAAAACGGCTCAAATTTATGAAAACATTTCTAATTGAATTTTACGATAAATTTATTGTCAATTGGCCTGTCTGGTTTGATAAATGGCAGGAGAATATTTTTTATCTAAAAATAATTTTTGTTGGTATTTCAATAGTTTTATTTATTGGAATTATTTATTACATCATTCTTATTCGTCGTGATATTAAGAAATATTTTGAATTGATTATTGATAGTGTAGAAGCGCCGAAGGTTCCTAAAAAGAAAGTCACCAAACAATGGGAGGGGATTATACAAAAATTGGAAAGCGACAATACGAGCGATTATAAATTGGCAGTTATTGAAGCAGATAAAATGTTAGATGAATTATTAAAAAGGATTGGTTACAAAGGCGATGATATGGGCGCGCGATTAAAGCAATTGACATCAGCACAGGTGCCAAATCTGAACGAACTTTGGTCGGCGCATAAGGTGCGTAATCGCATTGCTCATGAATCCAATTTTAATTTAACACGCGAAACAGCTCGCCGAGCGATTGATGCTTACGAACGAACATTTGAAGAATTAGAGTTGTTGTAAAAATTAATTTTTTATTATTTTCAAATGGAATTGGTTTTTCAGAGGAGGGATAAAAAAACTACTGAGTTAACTCCGGAGTTAAATAAGGAGATAGTAAAAATACGGATTGCAATTTTGAATATTTTAATGTAACTTAAAGATAAACGTAGTTTAACAATTTAATAAGGAGAGATATTATGCTTGAATCAATGTGTGGTTATTTGTCTGATTTATTGCCATTTTCAGAAGAGAATGTGCTAACTCCTGAAAAAGCGTGGGAAAAGGTAGAATTTATTATTATGCCAGAGGTTGCAGAAGATAATAAAAAGTATTTTTTTAAAAGTTATATTGTTTTTTACAATGCTTTATTACTTTTGCGAGAAAGATACCAGTTTTATTTGCAAGTTCTAGAAAGAAATACTCAAGTAATGGACCAGTTTGCAGAAAAGATGGGAGATATATTATTGAATGAACGAATTGTTTTTGCCATGCATCATTGTTTTACTTATGGACAAAAAATGTCAAAAACGCTTGAGGATATAATCAAAGAATTTCCTGCGGAATGTCTTAAACATTTTAACAAAAGACCGTCAATAGATGTTGGGCAACCGATGACCGATTGTAAAATAACAGGTATTTGTGTTTGCTTAGGAAAAAAACCGCCGTATATGCATTCTTGCCTTGTTGGTAATCTTTCTGGTTTGATGCGAGACAAACAAACGCAAGACAAACAATGGGACGAAGTATTTGGTGTTGTCGGCAAGGCAATGGATAATCATTTCAAAAGCTTAGAAAGATAGGATAATAATTACAATTAATAAAATAAAAAAGCCATTACTAAAGTAGTGGCTTTTTATCTTAATTCTGCGGGGCTTGCGGGACGATTTCAGAACTCTTGATTGGGTAGAAATAAGGAATAATTTGGGAGAGTTTGGATTTGTTTACCAATTTTAAAACCTTTACAAAAACGATTAAGTGTGGCAAGCTATATATTAGCTGTTTAACAATTAAAAAAAGTCCTCACTTGAGTCATAATTTATGGTGCAATTATGTTAAATGAAAATTAGTATAACTAATTTTAAGCCTAATTTATGATAAAAAGTTACAGGCACGAAAGGAGGAAAAGGTTATGGCACAAAAGGCAATAGTAGCTAGGTTTAGTACTATCAAGAATAAAAAACCTAAGCTCTTTCCGATGCGTGCGCACTCTATGAAGTGCCAAGGGCAATGTACTTGTAAATGTTGTAAAAATTAGATAAGTTTTTTTAACGGTTTTGAAAATGGGGGGATAGGCTAAATCAGTTTATCCCCCTACCTATTATCAAAAAGGAATGCAGTATGAATGAGTTAGTCAGTTTAAAATCACCATTGTCAGTTAATTTTGAGGTGACACCTCTTTGTAATTTGTTTTGTGAATTTTGTTTTAACGCGAGGGATGAATGTCAAAATATTAATCATCCGTCATTATCACAAGTTAAAGCTATTTTAGCCGAATTATCTAAGGCTGAAGTTTTCGAAGTGAGATTGTTTGGAGGAGAATTTTTTATTTATCCTCAATGGCAAGAAGTGCTTGAATATGCCGATCAGTTAGATTTTTTTCTATCATTTGTGTCTAATGGCACGTTCATTACGCCACAAGTTGTAAAAAAGCTAAAACAGCATCGTGTTATTGGCGGAGCTATTTCATTACATGGACCAAAAGATATTTATGAGAAGATTTGCGGTGTTGAAGGTGCTTTTAACTTAACAATAAATGGCATAAAAACATGTATAGAAAATGATATGGATATTTCTATTCTTTATACGCTTACTAAGACAAATTATCTGCTATTTTTTGAAACTGTAAAATGGTTAAAAGAAAATGGAATCGGTATTGACGAGATTAATGTTGGACGACTAACTCCATATGGTAGAGCTAAATCTGATTGGGACGGAGTAAAACTTTCGTTCGAGGATTATATGAAAGTTTTTTATCAATTGGAAAAAATCAGAAATGAATTAGATATTTTGGCTAATTTGGGGGATGCATTTCCGTTGTGCTTGTTGCCATCTAAATACCATGATTTTGTGATTGGTTGTTGGCAAGGAACAGGATTTGGACATATTGATTATCAAGGCAATGTTCGTTCATGTTCAATTACTAAGGGTAATTATGGTAATATTTTAGAGACTTCTTTGGTTGAAATTTGGACTAATCGTCTGGGTTATTTTAGATCCTTAAAATGGCTTCCTAAAAAATGCCAAAATTGCAATAATTTTTGTGGGGGTGGATGTTCGGCTTCCCGTTATGAGGGAGGTATTTATGCTCCAGATGAATTTATAGTTTTAGGAGAAAAATCATGATAAATCCAAGTTTTATTCCTAAAATTAATTGTCGTTTCAAAATTAGAAAAGATATTGATTGTCATATTGGTTTTTTTCAAACAAAGGGAGTATTAACCTTCAATGACATCGGGGCTTTTATAGTTAATCAAATGATTGGCAATAAAAGTATTCAGGAAATTGCAGATTCAATTTCATCAGAATATTCCGATATTGAGAATCCTCTTGAGGAAGTGGTGAATATAGTTTCTCAATTTCAAGACTCGGGATTTCTGTGAGTGCATGGCGACCAAGAAAGCAAAAAAACTTGCTCTTGGTCGCTTTTCGTTTTATCATATATAAATATGAGTGTTAATTTTTTATCATCAAAAAAACAGGAATTAGAAAAACTTTTAGATATTTATGATGAATATCAATGGTTTATTGATAACGATTTTCCTATTTTTTTGCCTAAATTTTATAATAAATTGTATTTACAGACGAAAGACAATAAAAAGGAATTTAAAGAAAAATTAATTTTAGAGTTTAATAAGATTTATGATAAAAATATTTATCAAGAGAAAAAAGAAATTGCCAAGAATCAATGGCAAAAGGTTGAAAAAGATTTTTTTAATGTTTTAATAAAACTTGGCTTGAAGCTTGAAAAAGATTATTTTTGCTATATTTCATTATATGGACCAGAAGGACAATTCTATTATCCAGAGACAATTAATATTAGGATACTTATCGATAAAGATATTAAAGAGGTTGGTGTCACCATTGCTCATGAAATAATTCATCTTGCGATATTTAATAAAGTTCAAAAATTAAAATTGAGCTATGATCAGATTGAGGAGATTGTAGATTTATTTTTTACAGAAACCAAACTCAAAAATATTTTTCCCGATTATAAGCTACAAAATATAGCTGTGCATGATAAAAAATTGCTTGAAGAGATATTAATTTAAGTAATAAAAAAATATTTTTCTTGCAATTATAAGCGTTGCAATTTTTTTATTTAAATATGTGATTAACAAAATTTTACAACAAAAAATATTAAAAATGGAAAAGGAAGACCAAGAATTGCGAGAGAAAGCTATAAAAGATAATCAAAATAAAAAATTAATTAAAGCTGTTTATGATTGCGATACCAGAAATATAAGAGAAGCTAAAAAGATAATAGAAAAATATGGTTATCCGATTTTTAGTCTTGTGGGCAAAAAAGCGTCTTATGGTTTTTGGCGAATAATCCAACATGCCGACAGAGATGTTAAATTTCAAAAAAAATGTCTTAAATTGCTTGAAGAGGCAGTTGGTAAAAAAGAGGCATATAAAAAAAATTTAGAATTTTTGACAGATAGAATAATGATTATGGAAAAAGGAAAACAAAAATACGGAACGCAATTTATGTATGATAAAAAAGGAAATTTGGTTAAATATCCTTTGATTAAATAATTTATGAATCAATCTATTGATCAATATCTAAAATCGGCTAAAAAAGAATTAGATGATTTTTTTGGTATTGATGTGGATTTGCCAGAAGTTTGTTTTATTAACTCTCGAAAACACTATGACGAGATGATGGGTTGGAAAACAGAAGAATATATGGTCGGACACGCCAAGGATGGCAAAATATATATTCTACATCCAGATATTTATGTTCAAGAATCAAGCCATAAAAGCATTGATAGCTTTTGGAAAGTATTAAAACATGAATATTGCCATATATATTTTAGAACTATAACAACTATAACAAAGATAGGGTATCCCAAATGGCTTAATGAGGGATTGGCTTCTTATCTTACAGGTTAAGAAAAAGACGAACCAAAAGAAGAGGATAAATTTAAAATCTTTTACTATTTTCAAAAAAATGATTGGCAGACAGGGATAATAGGGTATTATTGGGTTAAGTTATTGATAGATAAATTTGGCAAAGATAAATTATTGGGATTATTAAAATCTTTGCATCTCGATATTACAGAAGAAGAATTTTCGGAGAGTTTTAAGAATGTTTATAAAGTTGATTTTTCGGAGGAGGGGTTAAAAAAACTCCTTATTTAATTTTAGAAGATTCCCAAGGGCTGATATAAAATTATAACTTTCTGCATATTTTATGAAATTTCTTTGTTCTTCAATAGTA
This sequence comes from bacterium, assembly GCA_043818835.1. Classification (GTDB taxonomy): domain Bacteria; phylum Patescibacteriota; class Minisyncoccia; order Portnoybacterales; family UBA2143; genus JBDRFK01. Next base: position 32,056 of record JBDRFK010000010.1, read on the forward strand.
TTTAGAGCCTCGGCATATCGCTTAAAATTATCTATGCTTTTGCCCATATTTTGATTATCAATTGATTGACTAGTTAATTGGAATATTCTTTTTGATAATTGTTCTGCAACCGGCAGTGTTTGTTTTATCTTTTTAGTATGTAATAGCAGTCTCTTCCTTTCTTTTTTAGAAAATAGGAATATCAAAAAAACAATTGGCACTGTTCCTCCAATTACAGTAAAAAAAGAATAAATTAAAGGTACTATCATGTTGTTTAAAATAAATTGCATAACACCAATCTCAAAAAAAACACTATATTTAAATGTTCCTATAATAAAATAAACTAGTTGCGGGGCCGATGGGATTTGAACCCACGATCTTCTGCGTGACAGGCAGACGCATTAGGCCACTATGCTACGACCCCAATGATATTTAGTTTTCAGTAGCGGCGGAGGGACTCGAACCCCCGACCTGAAGTTTATGATTCTTCCGCTCTAAACCAACTGAGCTACGCCGCCATAAAACTATTCCAAATCTTGATTTGGTAAACAACTAATGATATTTATAAAATACTTGTTGCGGGGGCAGGATTTGAACCTGCGACCTGATGGTTATGAGCCACCCGAGCTACCAGACTGCTCCACCCCGCGATAATATATTAGATTATATCATAAACTGTCTTATATGCAAGGGGAATATTGGTATATATGAATGGTGAGATTAATTAAATTGTCATTGCGAGCGAGGCAATCCCGTAAGATAAGTAACTATACTACTATTTTACACATTTGCCACGAGATTGCCACGTCGCTCACTGTGTTTGCTCCTCGCAATGACAAGACAAAGTTAATTTTGTTATTCACGGTTTAGCAACTTGTTATTGGCAATAAAATATAGTAAAATATAAACAGATATGAAGATGTCCGCTTTTTTAATTGGTGTAATATTAACAACATTATTAGCGCTGGTAGCGTTGATGGGTATTTTGGTATATTTAGAGCCATTAGCCTCGGATGTTTTGATAATGTCTTTATTCTATTTAAGTCTATTTGTCAGCGCTTCTGGGCTGTTATCTTTAGTGGGTATTATTGTTCGGCGTATTTCTCGCAAGTCACGAACGACATTGTCTATCAATTGTCAATTATGGGATTCATTTCGTCAAGGTGTTTTTTTGGCTGTGATTTTGATTGGTTCTTTATTGATGCAAAGTAATGGTTTGGCTTGTTGGTGGAGTTTGTTAGTTTTGGTTGGCATGGTTGGTTTATTGGAATTTATATTTTTAAGAAGATAATTATGCTGAAAGATATTAAGCAAAATTTCATAAGCGATTTTAAAAAGGCTAAAGATTTAGTCGGTCTTGACGATCTTTATAACAAATACCTTGGACGAAAAGGAGAGTTAACTGATTTTTTAAAGTCATTGAAAGATTTATCAAAAGACAAGCGGGCGAAACAAGGTCAAGAAGCAAATTTGTTAAAAAAAGAAATAGAACAACAGATTGAAGATAAAAAAAACGAATTAGTAACTTCAGGACATAAATCACAAAAAAAAGATTGGATTGATGTGACTGTTCCTGGTGTCTTGCCTGTGCAAGGCCATTTGCATCCGATTACATTGGTACAACGGCAGATAGAGGATATTTTCAGTTCTATGGGATTTGAAATAGCGTATGGTCCGGAAGTAGAAAGCGAACATTATAATTTTGATGCCTTAAATATTCCAAAAGACCATCCAGCACGCGATATGTGGGATACTTTTTGGTTGAAGGATATTCCAATGCTTTTGAGGACTCATACATCACCGGTACAAGCGCGTTATATGGAAAAGAATAATCCGCCTTTACGAATTATTGTCCCTGGAAAAGTTTTTCGTCACGAAGCAACAGATGCTTCTCATGATGCTCAGTTTTATCAAGCGGAAGGGTTAATGGTTGGCAAAGAAGTCTCGGTGGCAAATTTCCGAGCAATTATTGAAGAATTTTTAAGAAGATTTTTTGGAGAGGAAGCGATAATTAGATTACGTCCAAGTTATTTTCCATTTACCGAGCCGAGTTTTGAAATTGATGTTAAACGTCCAAAAGGTGATTGGTTAGAAATTATGGGCGCGGGCATGGTTCATCCTAATGTTTTTAAGGCGGTTGGCTATGATCAAAAAAAATGGAAGGGTTTTGCTTTCGGTGTTGGTTTGGATAGGCTAGCAATGTTAAAATACAAGATAGATGATATTCGTTTATTTCATTCAGGGGATTTAAGATTTATAGATCAGTTTTAAAATATGAAAATATCATATAATTGGTTACAAGATTTAATAGAAGAAAAATTACCTAATTCAGAAAAACTGGCTGATTTGTTGTCTATACGTTCTTTTGAAATTGAATTAGCTGAAAAGAAAGACAAAGATTATATTCTCGATGTTGATGTGTTGCCAAATCGCGCTCATGATTGTTTTAGTCATCAAGGTATTGCGCGAGAAGTGGCGGCGATTTTGAAATTAAATTTGAAGACAACAGATTATTCTAAAATAATCAAAAACAAAGATGGACTAGTTAAAAATATTTTGAATGTTGAAATTAAGAATAAGGATTTATGCCGTCGTTATACAGCATGCGTATTAAATAATGTCAAAATTGAACCATCATCAAAATTAATACAGAGTCGTCTAATTGCTTGTGGCCTAAAGCCAATTAATAATATTGTTGATATTACTAATTATGTAATGTTGGAAACGGGACAGCCGATGCATGCTTTTGATGCAGATAAAATATCAGAAAATAGGTTGGGACAAAAAAATATTGTTGTTCGCAGGGCTCAAAAAGGTGAAAAAATTAAAACTTTGGATGGTAGTGAATATGATTTAGACGATAATATTCTATTGATTGCTGATATTAAAAATCCTCTTTGTATTGCTGGAATTAAAGGAGGAACAGTCTCCGAGATTAACAACAATACTAAAAATATAATTTTGGAAGCGGCTAATTTTGAGCCAACATTTACGAGGCGCGCTTCTCAAAAATTAAAATTGCGTACAGATGCATCATTACGATTTGAACACGATCTTGATCCAAATTTAACAAAAGAGGCGATTGATATGGCTGTTTATTTAATTGACGATTTAGCTGGTGGAAGTGTTGTCGGCGATATATTTGATGTTTATCCAAAAAAAGTATTGCCAAAAAAGATTGTTTTGAATTTGAATGATGTTAATTCTTTATTAGGTGTAACTATTTCTATTAAACAGGTATCTGATATTTTGAAGCGATTAGGTTTTAAGTTCCAAGTTTTAAGTTCCAAGTTTCAAGTTGAGGTTCCGACCAAGAGAATTGATGTTTCTATTCCAGAAGATTTGATTGAAGAAATCGGACGTATTTATGGGTATGAAAATATTTCCAGTCAATTTCCGAATGCAGCTTTAATACCGCCAACGACCAATGAAGATGTTGTTTATCAAAATAAGATTAGAAATATTTTGATTGGGTTTGGATTTGACGAAGTGTACAATTATTCTTTTGTTAGTGACGATGCTCTAAAAATGTATAGGAAAAAAATAAACGCAATTGAGGTGGCTAATCCAATTAGTCAGGAACAAAAATACTTGCGTCCAAATTTAATCACAAATTTAATCAGGAACATTAAAGATAATGAAAAATATTTTAATGAAATAAAGATTTTTGAATTAGGTAGGGTTTTTTGTGGTAATAAATTAAACGTTAAAGAGACTAAGAAAATTGGTGCGGTGATGGTATTGAATAATAAGAAGAATGAGGCGAATAATTTTTATGAATTAAAGGGTGTTTTGGATTCTTTGTTTAATAAGTTGCGTATTACAGATCAGTGGTATGACGATGTTTTTTCGGATGATATTTTGGTGTCTGATTTGTATCATAATGCGCGACGGGCGGAGGTTAAAGTAGGTGATGAATGTTTAGGATGGATTGGTGAGATTAACAATTTGGTTTTATCAAAATTAGGAATAAAATCTAAAGTAGTTGGTTTTGAATTGTTTTTTGATAAAGTTGCGGAATTGGCAACAGAGGAAAGAATCTATTTGCCACCTTCAAAATATCCTGCTATGGTAAGAGATATCGCCGTATTGGTAGAGAGAGGAACAAAAGTTGAAGATGTGCTTAATTTGATAAATGTGGTGGGTAGCAGTTTGGTAGTAGATGTAGATTTGTTTGATATTTACGAGGATGAGCAATCTGGAGATGGGCGTAAAAGTATTGCTTTTCATATAATTTATCAGTCAGATGAGCATAATTTAACAGATAAAGAGGTTAACGAAGTGCAGAAAAAAATTGTTAAAGTTTTAGAAGACGAAGGCGGTTGGGATGTTCGGAAATAGGTTATTAGTGTATTTTTATGTCATTCCCGTTTTCACGGGAATGACATAAAAATACGGGAATGACAATAAAATTTATGTCAAAGAAAAACGATAAAAAAAGTTCATACGGCGCTAAGGATATTTATGTCTTAGAGGGCCTGGAGCCTGTCAGGAAAAGACCAGGTATGTATATCGGTTCAACAGGAACCGAGGGTTTGCATCATTTAATTTGGGAGTGTGTTGACAATGGTTTGGATGAAGTTATGGCGGGCTATGCTGATTTTGTTGAAATTGCTTTACTTAAAGAAAACAGAGTCAGCGTGACTGACAATGGTCGCGGTATTCCAGTTGAAAAACATCCACAGACTAAAAAATCTACTTTAGAGACAGTGATGTGTACTTTGCATGCTGGTGGAAAATTTGGTGGTGAATCTTATAAAATTTCTGGCGGTTTACATGGTGTTGGTGTTTCTGTGGTCAACGCTTTATCAAAATGGATGCGCGCAGAAGTTTGTCGTGACGGATATGTGCATACTCAAGAATACGCTCGCGGTAAGGTTAAAACTGCTGTTAGAAAAGAAAAGAAATGTCGACAGACAGGAACGACAATTATTTTTGAACCAGACGAAGAAATTTTTAATACTACAGAATTTAGTTTAAATAAAATTATAACGCATTTGCGTCAACAGGCATATTTGAACAAAGGAGTAAAGATTGTTATTCGTGATGATCGTAAAAATTTATCAAAAATTTACACCTTTTATTTTGATGGTGGTTTAGTGTCTTACGTTGATTATTTGAATAGAAACGAAGAGGCTCGGCATGATAATATTTTTTATGTTCAGAAAGAAAATGATGGTATTGAAGTGGAAGTTGCCTTACAGTATACTAATGATTTACAAGGATTAGAAATGGGTTTTGCTAACAATATTCATACTCCAGAAGCCGGGACGCACGTTACTGGTTTTCGCACAGCGTTAACCAGAGTGTTAAACAATTATGCTCGCAAGAATAATATTATCAAAGGGAGTGAAGGAAATTTAAGCGGTGATGATGTCCGTGAAGGGTTAACGGCGGTTATCAGCGTTAAACTTCCTGAACCACAGTTTGAAGGACAGACGAAGGCAAAATTAGGAAATACTGAAGCGCGTCCAGCCGTGGATACTGTTTTTGCCTTGGCCTTTGAAGAATATTTAGAAAAGAATCCAGGAGATGCTAAAGCTATTTTAGAAAAATGTGTCCTATCAGCGAAGGCTCGGCAGGCAGCAAAGGCAGCGCGCGAAACAGTTATTCGTAAGGGTGTAATGGATGGCTTGACTCTACCTGGCAAATTGGCTGATTGTTCTAGTCGCAAAGCGGAAGAATCGGAATTGTATCTTGTGGAAGGAGATTCCGCCGGAGGCTCGGCAAAACAGGGTCGTAATCGGCGGTTTCAGGCAATTTTGCCATTACGGGGCAAGATTTTGAATGTAGAAAAAGCGCGCTTGGATAGAGCTTTAAGTTCTAAAGAAATTCGTGCTTTAGTGATTGCTTTGGGGACTGCTATCGCAGATGATTTTAATCTGGCTAAGTTGCGTTATCATCGTGTTATTATTATGACTGATGCTGATGTTGATGGCGCACATATTAGAACTTTGCTTTTGACTTTGTTTTTCAGATATTTTCCACAACTTATTGAAAATGGGCATATTTATGTTGCGCAACCACCTTTGTATCGTTTACAGAAAGGAAAAAGAGTTGAATATGGTTATACTGACGAAGATAAAGAAGAAATTTTATTGTCTATGGGTGGTGATGGTGTTAATATCCAGCGTTATAAGGGTTTAGGAGAAATGAATCCAAGACAACTTTGGGAGACGACGATGGATCCAGAAAACAGAGTGATGAAGCAAATAACTATTGAAGATGCCGAAGAGGCTGATAAGATTTTTGATATCTTGATGGGCGATGAAGTTCCTGCGCGTCGCAAGTTTATTCAAACACATGCTAAGAGTGTGAAGAATTTGGATATATAGATAGAGCCTATTGACAGTTATAGTTAAAATGAGATAGTATTTAAGCAGAAATTAAAGCCCTGCGGGGCTTTTAAAAAACTTTTATTTTTCGCCGAGAGGCTAAAAACTTTGATTTTTAATATGAAAGTTAAAATTAGTCAATTACCTAAAAAAGCAGTAGAATTTATTAGAGAGGTTTATGTCGAGTTAAAGAAAGTTACTTGGCTGACCAGAAAAGAAACGATTAAATACACTTTGATTGTCATTGGTGTTAGTTTAGTTTTAGCTATGTTTTTAGGCGGTTGGGATTTCTTCTTTTCTTGGTTATTAGGAAAAATGATATAAATGTTAAAATTGTTCAATTTGTTAGAATGATTAAATTTTTTTGCTTGATAATCTTGATAACATTTTAACAGCTTGAACAAATCTAACAAAGCGAACATAGTGAGCGATATAACAAATAACACTTATGCCAAAACAAGTTCAACAAGGAAAAAATTGGTACGTCTTGCATACATATGCTGGTTATGAAGAAGCGGTGGCGCGTAATTTGCGTCAACGTATTGAGTCTATGGGAATGGAAGATAAGATTTTTAATGTATTAGTGCCAACCGAAAAAAAGATTAAAATTAAGGGTGGAAAACGTCATGTGGTTGAGGAAAAGGTTTATCCGGGCTATGTATTAGTAGAAATGATTGTAACGGATGATTCTTGGTATGTAGTGCGAAATACCCCACGTGTAACTGGTTTTATTGGCGCAGGTACTGTGCCAACACCAATCTCTAAGGAAGAAATTGAATCTTTGCAAAAACGAATGGGTGTTGAAGAACCAAAATACAAAATTGATGTTAAGGTTGGCGACGCAGTCAAAATTGTTGATGGACCATTTAAAGACTTTGACGGTAAAATAGCTGAAATTGATGAGAAGAGAGGAAAGATTAAAGTTTTGGTCTCTATGTTCGGACGCGAAACTCCAGTTGAGTTAGACTTTTTGCAAATTAAGAAGTTGTAATATTTACTGTCATTGTGAGCGAGCAAAGCGAGCGTGGCAATCTCGTGTTTTACTGCGAGATTCTTCAGTCGCTTTACTTCTTCAGAATGACAATACATTATGGCAAAGACAATAAAAACAATTATAAAATTACAGATTAAGGCGGGACAGGCAACACCAACGCCTCCTATTGGTCCTGCTTTGGGTCAACATGGTTTGAATATTGGGGACTTTTGTTCCAAATTTAATAATGCGACAAAGGATATACAAGGTGATGTTGTTCCCGTTGAAATTACTGTTTACGAGGATAGAACATTTGATTTTAAGTTAAAAACACCGCCTGCTGCAGAATTATTAAAAAGGGCGGCTGGAATTACCAAGGGTTCTGGTGAATCACAAAAAATTAAGGTTGGAAAGGTGACCAAGGCGCAGATTAAAGAAATTGCTGAAAAGAAAATGGTTGACCTGAATGCTTACGATGTTAATCAAGCAACTAAGATTATTGAAGGAACTGCCCGTAATATGGGCATTGAAGTACAAGGTTAAAACATTTAAGAATGGGGGAGGTAAGGAATGATTTATAATCTTTGTATTAAAAAGTTTTGGAATAATCTAGTTAAAAAATTATCTGGAAGAGGGTGCAAGTATGGAATTCCTTTAAGTTCTAATTACTTGGGGAAAATGAAAAATCCGAAGAGTATTGCAAAATTTAGTCGGAGGGGTAGGTGAAAACCTGTCCCTTTTTAGTTCTTTGACAATCAAAACAAAAGGAATGTATGTATGAGTGATAAGAAAATGCATGATATTTTTGGTCCGGGATCAAATCTTGAGGGTCGTGTTTTCAATAATTACGATGAGTTGTTTAAAATAGTTGATCATTGTAAGGGTATAGGGTTAAAAATTGTTTTAACTTCTGGAACCTATGATTTGCTTCATATTGGTCATAGCCGTTATCTTGAAGAAGCAAAAAAACACGGTGATGTTTTAATTATTGGAGTCGATAGTGATGATAAGGTACAATCTCGAAAAGGACCTCATCGACCAATTGTGGGCGAAAAAGAAAGGTTGGAAATTTTATGCCATTGTCGACATGTTGATTTAGTTTTTTTAAAGGATAAAGATGTTAAACGATGGCATCTCATTGAAACAGTGAGACCAGATGTTCTAATTGTTACGGATCGTGTGTATACGGAAGAAGACTTAAACAGCTTGAGAGAATTAGACTATTGTGGAAATATTATTATGCTTAAATCGCAAGCAACCACCTCAACAACTGCTCGTATTCGAGCTATATTAGTTGATCCAGCTGAAAAGATAAAGAGCAAATTAAAAGATGTTATTGCTGAGGTTTGTAGTTTTTTGGATACTTTAACAGGTCGTGACGAAGGAGATAATAATTGAATAGCAAGAATATTAAAATTATACTAGCTTATATTCCAGTTATTCATAGAGGATATATAGAATTTTTGAAAAAGTATTGTTGGGATGTTAAAGATCTTTTTATTTTCGGTAAAGATTTGATTAATGAATTTGATCATTTAAAAAGAAAAGATATTCGTGCGTTACCTCCAGACGGAGTAAAAGATATTATTTCGCATATTACAGAATGTATTATTGTTCGTATTGCTGATAAATCGATTTTGTATAAAATAAACCAGAAAGGTGATGTGACTGTAATTATGCCCGATGAAGAGGAATGTCGTGAAGTTGCAGAAAAATATCTTTCAAATTGTGAAATTGAATTTGATAATTCTATTTTTCTTCGTTGGGATAGAAAAAAAGTTCTTAAAAAGGATAAAGTAACTTGTGATAGAATAATTTCTTTTGACGGATTGGCTGCTAATGTATTATCTTTTGCCGAGAAAGAAAGCAAGAAAGCATCTAATTGGTGGCGACAAGTAGGTGCAGCAATTGTGAAAGATGGTCAAATAATTTTGTCGGCATATAATCAACACGTGCCACATCAACGAGTTCAATGTTTTGAAGGAGATGTTCGCGGACTATTTAAACGTGGATTACACATTGATTTGTCTACTGATTTTCATGCAGAAGCGCAACTTGTCGCTATGGCGGCAAAAGAAGGAATATCTCTAAAGAGAACTGATTTATATGTAATGACTTTTCCGTGTCCGCCTTGTGCAAAAATTGTTGCATATTCTGGTATTAAAAGGTGTTTTTTCAATTCTGGATATGCAATGCTTGATGGTGAAAGAATTTTGAAAGATCAAGGAGTAGAGATAATTTTAGTAAAATAAAGAAGACCCCACTATTGAATTTGGCTAACCAAATCTCAAGTGGGGTCTTATTGTTTTTCAGTTCATTCTAAAACGAACTGTCTTATAATTAGGATGTTTCCTATTAGTAATGTCTGCACAAATAATGTGTGCATGCAGATGATTTACGGTTGCTCCATTAATTCTTATATCGCCAAAGCGTAAACCTATTGCGCCTCCTTGTAATTGATGCTCTTTTTCAATCCATTGTAGTAATTCAAATAATTCTTGGGCCGCCTCATGAGTAATGTCTGCAAGTTTTTCGGCATGTTTATTGTGGAGTAATAATAGATGTAATTTAGTGTTCTTATATGGCCATTTATTTGACCTTATATGCCAGTATTTACCTTGTTTGATAATCGGTGTAAGTTGTGATTTCTCGCAGTGTTCAGGACAGAATGGGCAAAACTCTTCTTGTTGAATTTTTTCCATTATTTTTTTCTGGTCTTCATGTCGCGTATTATTCAGATTTACGAATGATGAAGATTTTCTTTCAAACGTTTTGAATTTATAATGATATTCATTATTCTGGTCAGCGAAATGAAAATCAGAGTATATTAGTTGCCAATTATCATCATTAATATCACCAAGCGGGAAATGTGTATCTCCTTGTTCTTCTGTACTAACTTGGGTGAGATATATTTTGGTAGCGTATGGTAATGCAAGTTTGTAAATCTCTGCTCCGCCAATAATAAATATTTCTTCATCTTTTGGTGATTTGTCAAAGGCTTTTTCTAATGACGTTGCAACTTCGCATGTATCAGGGACTGTATATTTTGAATTTCTGGTTATAACGATAGTGTGGCGATTAGGCAGGGGTTGTCTTATGTGTTGTAGTATTGACTCATATGTTTTTCGTCCAACAATAACTGTGCGATACTTAGTCAGGAGTGCAAAACGAGCTAAATCTGCTTTAAGTTTCCATGGAATTCTATTATTCGCACCAATTAATCCATTTTTATCCACGGCAACAATAATAGAAATTCTTAGATTGGAGTGCATATTTTTCTCCTTGATAGTTGTGGGTTATAATCAGATACCTCAAAGTGTTTTGGGCGGAAATCAAATATATTTTCGATATCAGGATCTATTGTAACTGTCGGAAATATCTGCGGTTGTGTTTTTATCATTGTATATACGCTATCTATTTGAGACTCATAAATATGAGCATCAGATATTGTGTAAACAAGTTGTTTGGGCGTGTATCCTGTTACTTGAGCAATCATAAATGTTAATGCAGCATATTGAATGAAGTTAAAAACAACTCCAACAGGAACATCTGCACTCCGCTGGAAATGATGAAGCGATAATTCTCTGGTCTTGGTATTAACAAAAACATGGAACCAGCCATGGCAGGGGACGACAATAACTTTTTGTTGTTTGTTTTTTCCTCGTCCGATATATTGAGGTATCCATGGAGTGACGATATGTGTCCTTAAGTGAGGAAGTTCTTTGATTTGTTCTATAATGTGCGCGATCTGATCAAACGGCCTACCTTCGGACGTGGGAAAACTTCGCCATGCTGGACCATATGAGCCGGGTCCTAAATCTCCGGTCTTGAGTCCTCGTTTAGCACACTTTTTTTCAGTGACCCATTCTTTCCACCAACCGCATCCAAACTTTTTCATTTCATCTAATGTTCTGGCTCCATTTAGGAAAGCGCATAGTTCTCCGAGGGCCATTTGGAATTGCGATAATTTTCCTTCAGGTGCACCAACTAAATCTCTCTCAGTGATGATTGGAAATCCATTTTTTAAATCAAAATGCATTTGATGACCTAAAATCATTAAAGCATCCTCGTCTGGTTGAGAATAGACTATTTCATTACTGTTTATAATTTTGCGTAATAATATGCGGTAATGAGAATCTATATTTCTTGTAGCTGCTGATTTATATTTGAACATATGGCGTTTCTCCTTATAAAAGGTTGATCAAAATTTGTTAATGAGCTTAATGACAACATAGTTAAATAATAGTGTTTTAGTCTATTTTGTCAACCACGGGCTTTATTTTTTTATCAATTTGGGGTATTATAACTTTAATGAAAAATATACTCAAAACAACTGATGTAGAAATATATAAGGCAATTACTGGCGAGGAGAATCGACAAAAGCGTGGTGTAGAATTGATTCCTTCGGAAAATTATACCTATCCAGAAGTTTTAGAAGCTAATGGGTCTATTTTAACTAATAAGTATTCGGAAGGATATCCGGGTAAAAGGTATTATGGAGGACAGGAGTTTGTGGATATTATTGAAAGATTGGCTATAGAAAGAGCAAAACAATTATTTCGATGCGAACATGCTAATGTTCAGTCGCTTTCTGGTTCGGCAATGAACCAAGCAGTCTATTTGGCTTTCTTAAAAACGGGCGATACAATAATGGGGATGGATTTATCGCATGGCGGACATTTGACTCATGGTGCGTCTGTTTCTCATATGGGAAAAATTTTTAATTTTGTTCGCTATAAAACAGATAAAGATGGCAAGATAGATTTTGATAATTTATTAAAAATTGCCAAAGAAACAAAACCAAAAATTATTTTATGTGGTTATACATCTTATCCTCGTGATTATAATTATGCTGAATTCAAAAAAATCACTGATGAAGTTGGGGCGATTACTGTGGCTGATGTGTCGCATATTGGCGGTTTAATTGCAGGTGGCGTAATGAACAACCCTTTTGATTATGGTTTTGATATTGTAACCACAACAACACATAAAACTTTGCGTGGACCACGTGCGGGATTGATTTTATGCAAAAAAGAATTTGCTGAGATAATTGATAAATCAGTTTTTCCTGGTTTGCAGGGTGGGCCACATATGCAGACTATTGCTGCCGCGGCCGTGGCGTTTAAAAAAGCATTAGAACCAGAGTTTAAAAATTACGCTAAGCAAGTTTTGAAAAATTCTAAAACTTTGGCGCAAGTATTTTTGGATAATGATGTGAAGTTAATCACCGGCGGAACGGATAATCATATGATGGTTATTGATACAATTCAAAGTTTTGGAATTGATGGTAAAATTGCCGAGGAAACCTTAGACGAAGTCTCAATAACAGTTAATAAGCAAATTATTCCTGACGATTCTAATCCTGCGATGCGACCAAGTGGCATTCGTCTTGGGACACCAGCGGCAACAACGCGTGGTATGAGAGAAAAAGAAATGGAAAAACTTGGAGAGTGGATAGTGCAGGCTTTAAAAAATTATCAAAATGGAGAAATTCTGAACCACATTAAAAAAGAAGTTGAAAAAATGTGTTTAAAATTTAAAGTACCGGGAATAAATTAGCGTCATTCCGAGCGAAGCGAGGAATCTCATTAAGCTGGTTATTGTACAGTATGAGATTTCTCGCTTACGGATTGAAATGACAATAAGCGTTAATGAAAATAATTGATGGTAAAAAAATAGCAGATGAAATACTACTTGGCGTAAAAGAAAAAACCAAAGAAAAAAATCTGAAATTGGGTTTGGCTACTATTTTAATAGGCGATGATTCTGCCTCGCATCTGTACGTATCATTAAAAGAAAAAGCAGCAAAGGAAATTGGTGTCGGTTTTAAAAAATATATTTTTTCAAATAATGTTGAAGAAAAAAGAATTATAGATTTAATTATAGAATTAAATATAGATAAGTCGGTAAATGGAATTTTAATTCAAATGCCTTTGCCAAATAATTTAGATGCGGATAAATTAATATCTGCGATTGATTTCAAAAAAGATATAGATGGATTATCATCAAATAGCGATTTTGATTCACCATTTATTTTGGCTATTTGGGAAGCGTTGAAAAACACAAAAGAAGATTTAAAAAATAAAAAAATATTCGCTTTAGTAAATTCTGGAATTTTTGGAGAAAAGCTCAAAGATTTTTTTAAAACTAAAAAATTGAGTTTGCGATATAGTGTTATTCCCGCTATACATCAAAGTACAGGACAGGCTTTCGCGAGAATCTGCAGTCTGGATTCCCGCTTTTCCGCCAGAGGGCGGACACGGCTTGAGAATGACATTACGAGAGAGGATGTCTTAATTACGGCATTGGGCTGTAAAAATTGCATTAAGAGTGATATGATTAAAAAAGGCGTGATTTTGATTGACGGTGGTATTTCAAAATTTGATGAAAAAGTTGTCGGTGATGTAGACGCCAATAGCGTTACTCAAAAAGCCGGATGGCTGACACCAGTACCTGGAGGAGTAGGGCCGATAACTATAGCTATGCTTCTCAAAAACATTACTAAAGATTTATAATTAACACTCAAGGTCCGCCTTCAAGGTCGGACCTTGATAAGACCTTGATAACATAAAGAGTATGGAATATATACCAACAATAGGATTAGAGATTCATTCAGAATTAAAGACAAAAAGTAAAATGTTTTGTCGGTCTTTGAATAATTCAGATGAATCAAAACCAAATACTAATGTTTGTCCTGTTTGTATGGGACATCCAGGGACTTTACCTGTGGCCAATAAGCGAGCAATTAATTTGGTTATTAAGACTGGCTTGGCCTTGAATTGTAAGATTAATAAGTTGTCCAAGTTTGATCGCAAAAATTATTTTTATCCAGATTTACCAAAAGGGTATCAAATTTCACAGTATGATAAGCCACTGTGTTTTGAGGGATATTTAAATATTATTTCTCCTGTTCTGCGAGATTCTTCGGTCGCTCCACTTCCTCAGAATGACAAATTGAGAAAAATACGAATTACTCGCATTCATTTAGAAGAAGATACAGGCAAATTAACTCATCCAAAGGGAGCTGATTATTCATTGGTGGATTATAATCGGGCGGGTGTGCCATTGATGGAATTGGTAACTGAACCAGATATTACCTCGGGTAAAGAGGCTCGCGTATTTTGCGAAGAGTTGCAACTTATTTTACGTTATTTAAATGTTTCAGATGCAAATATGGAAAAGGGACAAATGAGATGTGAAGTTAATATTTCTATGGCGCCTGAAGGAATGCGCGGAACAAAGGTGGAGATTAAAAATTTAAATTCTTTTAGGGTCGTTGAAAAATCTATTGATTATGAGATTAAAAGGCAGATAGAAATATTAAATGATAGTAAAAAAATTATTCAAGAAACAAGGGGTTGGGATGATAATAAACAAATAACTTTTTCACAGAGAATAAAAGAAGGAGCTAAGGATTATCGTTATTTTCCAGATCCTGATTTACCGACTTTAAGCATTAGTCAGGATGAAATAGATAATCTTAAAAGAGATATTACAGAATTACCACAATCACGACGTGAAAGATTTTTACAAGAATACAAAATACCCGAACAAGATATCAAAGTTTTGGTATCTAATAAATATTTGGCTAACTTTTTTGAACAGGCTGTTTCAGAATTAAAAACTTGGTTGAAAATAAAGAAGGTTGATATTTTGCCAACTGACGGACAATCATTAATCAAGTTAACTGCTAATTACATTTTGACCGAATTGCAAAAATTATTATTAGTTTCAAAAAAAGGAATGGATGATTGTCGTGTTAGTCCAGAAAATTTTGCTGAGTTTATTACCTTAATAAAACAGGGAGAAATCTCTAGTTCTGCTGCGCAAGCTGTTTTAAAAGAAATGTTTGAAACGGGAGCTGACCCATCACATATTATTGAAGAAAAAGGATTAAAACAAGTTAGTGATCAAGGAGCATTAGAAACAATTGTTGATCAAGTTATAAAAGACAATCCAGATTCTGTTAAAGATTTTAAGTCGGGGAAAGAAAATGCTTTACAGTTTTTAATTGGTAGAACCATGGCTGTTAGTAAGGGACAGGCTAATCCTCAGGTGGTTGGCGAGATTTTAAGAAAGAAATTGACTGACTAATTTTTCTGCTTCTTTGTAATCTTTTACCCATTTTATTCTTTTATCTCTTTTGAACCATGTTATTTGCCTTTTGGCGTATTGACGGGTATGTGATTTAATTTGCTCTATGTTTAACTCCGGAGTTAAACATAGAGTTATTTCCTTATAACCAATACCACTCATAGAAGGCAGGGTAGATGAATATTTTTTAAGTAAATTTCTTACTTCAGTAATTAAACCATCTTTAATCATTTTATCAACCCTCTTATCAATTCTTTGATCGAGAGTTTTTTTGTCTATTTTTAATCCAATTTGTAAAACATCAAAAAGTGGTTTACCTGTTCTTTTTTGTTCCGAAAAGGGTTTGCCAGTAGTAAGGCAAACTTCTAAGGCGCGAATTAGTCGTCGTTTATTATGAATATCAATTTTTTTGATAACGGCTGGGTCTAATTTTCTTAGCATTTTTAATAGTTCTATCAAATCTAACATTTCTAACTTTTTACGTAATTTGTGATTTGGTTTGACTTCTGGAATTTCTAAATTATCAACAATTGCTTGTATATATAATCCTGTTCCGCCTACAAGAAATGGTACTTTATTTCTTTGCTGTATATCTTTGATTTTTGAGATGGCCAGTTTCTTATATTGATTTAAGGCAAAATCTTGATTTGGATTTATAATATCAATTAAATGATGAGTTATTTTTTGTTGTTCTTGTTTTGTTGGTTTGGCTGTGCCAATATTCATTTCTTTGTAAATTTGTCGTGAATCAGCGGAGACTATTTCACCTTCACTTTTGGCTGAAAACTGCTTAGCTAACTTTATCGCTAAACTCGTTTTTCCTGATGCGGTTGGACCTAAAATGACAATTAATTTGTTATCCATATTGACACAGATTTAGAAATTATACATAATCTATATTAGACGTTCTGGTTCTTTTTTCATGGGGATGGACTGTGAGGCATAATAAACAATAATCAATCTGCCGAATATTGAAGATATATGGTATGCCTCACAGTTCTCCTTAGATGCATAAAAAATGCGTAAAAAGCCTCTTAAAAATTAGGAGCGCTTTTTAATTTTATTTAATATTATGGTTTTTCTTCTCTTTTTTTCGTGTGACGAAATATTATCTTTAAATTTTGATGCGACAGATTCTGGTCGTGGGGAATAACAAGCAGTATATATTTGAGTAAATTTCATCTCGTCTATTATTTTGATTGTGTTGTTGAATTGACTTTCAGTTTCTCCTGGAAAGCCGACAATAATATCTGTAGAAAATTTAGCTTCAGGTATTTTTTTAATTATCCTCTTTATCAAATTCTTATATTGATTAACTGTATAGCCTCGATTCATTTCTCTTAGAATTATATTATCGCCCGATTGAAGTGGTAAATGCAATTCTTTTGATATTTTTTCTTCTTGAGCAATGACATTAATCAGTTCATTAGACATATCTTTCGGGTGAGAAGTTAAGAATTTTATATTAAAGTTGCCGGGGATTTGACAGATTTTTTGTAGAAGCTCGGGAAAATATGTGTATTCTGATTTTGACTGGATTCTCGCTTTCGCGGGAATGGCAGAATGGGATGCGGGAATGGCAGAGGAGAAATTATAACTATTCACATTTTGACCTAATAAAATTATTTCCGTATATTCTCTTTCTATCAAATATTTAACTTCTTCTAAAATATCTTTTGTTGGCCTAGAAATTTCTCGATCACGAGTGTAGGGGACGGCGCAGTATGTGCAGAAATTGTTACAACCGTTCATTATCGGTAGATAGGCATGTTGTTGTGATTTATGTTTTGGTCTAAATTTAAAATCGATTATTGGCCATATTTCATCTACTTGCAATACTAATTGCTTTCTATCTTTATCTAGGAGACATCCTGTCAAAATTATTTTCGTGTTTTTATTGATTTCTCTAATTTTTTCAATTTTGCTGTAAACTCGGTTAACAGCAGATTGTCTTACGGAGCACATATTAATTATTATCAAATCAGCCTGTTCTGGTGTAGAAACAGGTATATATCCTTGATGTTCCAATTTTGTTGATAGTCTTTCGCTGTCAGATTCGTTCATTTGACAGCCATAAGTAATTATGTGGTAATGCATAATTTAAGACTATCAGAATGGCAACTATTGGGCAATAGGATAAAATATGATATATTATATTTATATGGAACAAATTTATTTATCAGTAATTATACCCGCATATAAAGAAGAAAAAAATATTAGTAGTACGCTTTTGGCTATTGATAAGTATTTATCAAAACAGAAGTATGCTTATGAAATCATTGTCGTTAATGATGGTTCTAAAGATAAGACTGCAGCGATAGTGAATAAATTTAAGGATTTGGTTAAAAATCTCAGTTTAATTGATAATCCTGAGAATCATGGCAAGGGTTATGTTGTTCGACAGGGAATGTTATCAGCAAAAGGTGAATATCGTTTGTTTACTGATGCTGATAATTCTACTTCTATTGAACATCTGGATAAGGTTTGGCTACATTTTGAGAAAGGCGCAGATTTGGTTATTGGTACACGAGATAAAAAAGATGCTGCTGGAGCAGGGCAGGCTGTGCCACAATCATTTTTAAAAAGGTTGTTAGGCAATATGGGTAATGTTTTGATTCAGGTTTTGGCTGTTTGGGGGATTTGGGATACGCAATGTGGTTTTAAGGCTATGACTGCGGAAGCGACAGAAGATATTTTTAGCCGAGCTATAATAGATCGTTGGGGATTTGATATTGAGATGTTGGCATTAGCAAAGAGATTAAAATACAAAATAGCAATAATTCCGACTTATTGGGTTAATCGCGCGGAGAGTAGAGTTACCTTAGGGGGTTATTTAAAAACATTTAGTGAATTATTTAAAATAAAATGGAATTTGATAAACGGTAAATATCATTTAAACAATAGAAAAGATGCCTAAGGTTATTCAAAAAAACAAAATTAAAAAAAGTAAAAAAACGAATGCGTCTTCGGAACTTAGAATGGACTTAGTGTCCAATGATTGGGTGGTAATTGCTACGGGGCGGGCGCGCCGACCAGAAAGTTTTGCTGAGAACAAGAGAAACATAAACGTAGTTTCTGTTAAGGATTGTCCTTTTTGCGATCAAGAAGTATTAGATACATCAATCTTTAAAAGTTGTCGATCGGATGGTTCTTGGGTAGCGTTATCAATACCGAATAAATATCCAGCATTTACGCAACAAAAAAGTTTGAATGAACGAAAAGAAGGACCAAACAGAATTATGGATGGTCATGGTTTTCATGAGGTGATAATAACTTATGATCACGACAAACAGATGGCTCTTTTTTCGCAAGAAGATGTTAAGCGAGTAATTGATGTTTATCAGGCTCGTTATTTATCGTTGATGAATCAAGAGTTTATTAAATATATTTCAATCTTTCATAATCATGGTCAAGAGGCTGGAGCGTCGGTGGCGCATCCTCATTCGCAGTTAATTGCTATTCCAATTATAGATCCTGGTTTGCGGGGCAGTATTGATGGAGCTGAATCTTTCTATACAAGTCAGGGAAAGTGTGTTTATTGCGCTATGCTTGAATGGGACAAGAAAGATGGTCGTAGGATAATTTATGAAAATGAAAAGTTTATTGTAGTTTGTCCTTTTGCGCCGCAGGTGTCGTTTGAAGTGCGAGTGTATCCAAAAAATCATCAATCGCATTTTGAACAAATTAATGGTAAGGATAAAGGGTTGTTTGCTGATGCCTTGCATACAGCGCTTTACAAGATTTTTCAAGGATTAAAAGATCCGGCTTATAATTTCTATATTCACACAGCGCCGTGTGACGGCGCGAATTATGATTTTTATCATTGGCATGTGAATATAATGCCAAAAACTGCTATTTGGGCTGGTTTTGAATTAGGCACAGGTGTTGAAATATCTACTATAGAACCCGAAAAAGCGGCAGAATTTCTTAGAAAGTTTTAATATTATGTTAAGTTTTTTACCACCACAAATTGTTGTTTTAATTGTTTCAATGTTACCAATTTTTGAGTTGCGCGGTGCTATTCCTTTAGCTATTGGAGTTTATCAATTGTCACCAGTTATGGCTTTTGTTTTATCTGTCATTGGTAATATTATTCCAATTATTTTTTTGCTTTTGTTTTTGGGTTGGATGTCGGAATATTTAAGTAAACATTCATATTATTTTAATCGTTTTTTTGCTTGGTTATTTGAAAGGACAAGAAAAAAGCACAATCATAAATTTGAAGTTTGGGGAAGTTTGGCCTTAATTGCTTTTGTGGCGATTCCGCTGCCAATGACAGGCGGATGGACGGGAGCCGTAGCGGCGTTTGTTTTCGGTATACCGTTTAAAAAAGCGTTACCATTAATTTCTTTAGGGATTGTTATTGCTGGGGTTATTGTAACCTTAGCAAGTATGGGAATGTTAGCAATTTAATTATGAATAAGCGAAAGGCATTTACATTGATAGAATTATTAGTAGTCATCGCTATTATTGGTCTTTTGGCGTCTATTGTTTTGGTGTCGGTGAATAGCGTGCGCAAGAAAGCGAGAGATGCGAGAAGAAAAACTGATTTAAGACAGATAGTCACGGCGATGGAGTTATATTATGATAAATATGGAACTTATGTTATTCCAGGAACAGGACATACTGGCTGTAGTTGTGGATGGTTTAATTATCAAGCTGGTTCTTATACTTTGTCTATTGCTCATGGATTAGAAAATTCTGGTTTTATGGTTAAAGCTCCGCGAGATCCATTACTTTCTTCTGATAACCAGACACCACAGTATATGAAATATCAATGCCAGGATGGATTTTATGTTTATGCGATATTGGAAAATCCGAGTGCTGAAGATTTGGCTACATATAATAATGCAGGTTGTAAGCCTGGTTATGGAATGAATTATGCGGTAGGGCATAATAATTAAAAATTATGAATAAACAAAAAATAATTATTGCTAATTGGAAATGTAATCCGACAACTAAAAAAGAAGCTCGGCGGATTTTTAACGCTATTCAATATGGCGTTCACAATCTGGAAAATGTGGAAATAATTATTTGTCCTCCATTTGTTTATATTCCAACAATTCAACAATCCAATAATCCAACAATTAAAATTGGCGCGCAAGATTGTCATTGGGAAAATAAAGGAACTTTTACTGGCGCAGTTTCGCCAGCGATGATTAAAGATTTGGGCTGTAAATATGTTATTCTTGGACATTCTGAAAGACGCGCTTTTTTTAGCGAAACAGATGAAATTATCAATAGGAAAATTAAGATGGTTCTGAAAAATGGATTAAAACCGATATTGTGCGTTGGTGAAAAAGAAAGAGATGATAAAGAAATGAGTTTGGTTGTTGGTGATCAATTAAAAAAATCTTTAGAAGACATTTCAAAAAATAAGATTAAAGATATAATCATTGCTTATGAACCAGTATGGGCGATTAGTAAGGGACAAATTGGTAGCGGCAAACCTTGCTTACCAGAGGATGCGGTTAAAGCTAATTTATTTATTAGAAAAACACTGGCAAATTTGTATAGTCGCGCGGTAGCCGAGAAAGTTGCTATAATTTATGGTGGTAGTGTTAGTAGTCAAAATGCTGTAGATTATCTTAAAGAAGATCAAATTAACGGCGCTTTGGTTGGTGGCGCGAGTTTGATTGTTGATGATTTTATAAAGATTGTGAAGAATGTTGAAGAATTATGATTTTTTTATGTCATTTCCGCGAAAGCAGGATCCAGCGATAATCAATAATCTCTGGATTCCCAATCAAGTTGGGAATGATAAAGCAGATGAAGACAATTCGTGATATTTATGTTAAAAACAAAACAGTTCTAGTCAGAGTTGATCTTAACGTTGCTTTAAGAGACGGAAAAATATCTGATGATTTTCGTATACAGGCAATATTACCAACTATAAATTATCTATTTGGTCAAAATGCTAAAATAATTTTGTTGTCGCATTTGGGTCGGCCATCAGAAAATGAAAAACAACATAGTTTGTGGGTAGTTGCCAAGCATCTTTCGGAACTAATTAAGCAAGAAATTGTTTTTATAGAAAATTTAGATAAAGCTAAGGATACAATTGATGAGATGGATTTTGGTCAAATAGCATTTTTAGAAAATTTACGTTTTTATGATGGTGAGGTTGATAATGATGCTGATTTCGCTAAAAAATTAGCTGATTTGGGTGAAGTTTATATCAATGATGCTTTCGGCGTGTGTCATCGCATGCATGCGTCGGTAGTGGGTATTCCAAAATATCTTCCAAGTGCTATTGGTTTATTGGTTGAAAAAGAAATAAAGGTGCTTTCTAATGTGATGGAAAACTCACAGCATCCATTAGTGGCGGTTATTGGCGGCGCGAAAATTTCTACAAAAATCAAGATGATTGATAATTTTTTAGATAGGGTTGATGATTTAATTTTGGGTGGAGCTTTGGCCAATACAGTTATAGCAGCGAAAGGAATTGCTATTGGTCGTTCGGTAGTAGAAAAAGGGATGATAGAAGAGGTTAAAAAGTTGGAATTAACTAATACCAAATTGCATATTCCTGTTGATGTTATTGTTTCGGCAGATGTCTCAGGAAGCGCGCCGAAAAGAATTGCTCCGGTTGGTAGGACAGAGGAGAATGAAATGATTTTAGATATTGGTCCTGACACGATTAACTTATTTGAACAGATAATAAAATTAGCAAATATGATAATTTGCAATGGTCCAATGGGACTTTTTGAAGTTGATGAATTTTCTGTGGGTAGTAAGAGAATAATCTCTGCTATTGCCGAAAGTGATGGTTTTTCTGTGGTTGGTGGCGGGGATTCTATTGCTTTGTTAAATCAACTCGGACTTAAGAATAAGATAAATCATATTTCAACAGGTGGTGGCGCGATGCTTAAATTTTTGTCAGGGGAAAAGTTACCCGGTTTAGAGGTAATAGAATAATTTTTATGAAATGGCGATTAAAGTCGAAAGCTCCAGAGGACTTTATTAAACGGTTTCCAGAGTATTCGTCTTTGATAATTCAATTACTATATGATAGAGGAATAGAAACTCAGCAACAAATTGATGAGTTTTTTAATTGTAATTATAAGACAGATATTCATGACCCTTTTTTACTAAAGGATATGGATATTGCAGTAGGTTCTGTTTTAAAAGCAATTAAAAATAATGAGCGTATTGTTATTTTTGGTGACTATGATGCTGATGGCGTATGTTCTTCGGCTATTTTGTATCTTACTCTTAAGAAGATAGGGGCTGATAACATTAATGTTTACATTCCAGACAGAGGAAAGGAGGGACATGGCTTGAATCAGATGGCGGTTGAGAAAATTATCAACGAAGGCGCTAAATTAATTATTACTGTTGATTGTGGTAGTAGGGATATAGAAATGGTTGACTTGATAAACTCTCTTGGAGCGGAAATTATTATAACCGATCATCATGAAGTGGGTGACAAATTACCTAAGGCGATAGCAATGATAAATTTTCACCGAAAAGATGATAAGTATCCTTTCAAAAATTTAGCTGGGGCTGGTGTGGCGTATAAATTGGCTTGTGCTTTATTATCTTCTGAATTAGCTAAAAATAGAAAGGTAGAAAATCTCAAGAAATGGCTTTTAGATTTGACAGCTATTGCGACTGTGGCAGATGTTATGCCGATTATTGGTGAAAATCGCACACTGTTGATTTATGGTCTTGGTGTTTTAGCGCAGACAAAATGGATTGGATTGCAAGAATTGATGAATGTTTCTAAATTACAACCAAAAATAAGCAAACAATCGGTTAATGGTGAAGCGCCAATAACTAATTTAGATTCTTTCACAATTGGTTTTGTATTGGGCCCGCGATTGAACTCGGCGGGACGTATGGATCATGCAAATGTGGCTTTTAATTTACTAACAACAGAAGATAGAAACGAAGCAATAGAATTGGCCCAACAACTTACAGATAAAAATATTGAACGGCAGAAAATGACTGATAAAATTGTTATGGAAGTTGTGAAAAGATTGGAAAAAGATTTTGACAAACCAGATAAACCAAAAATAATTTTTGAAGGTAGTCCAGATTGGTCGGTAGGATTAGTCGGTTTAGTTGCTGGTAAAATCGCCAATAAATATTGTCGTCCAACATTTATTTATCAGGACAAGGGTAATGCTATTCATGTTTCTGGAAGAAGTATTCCGCAATTTAACTTGATAGAATCCATCAATGAATGCGCAGATTTGTGTGTGCAATATGGCGGGCATAGAGGAGCGGCTGGGTTTGTGGCGAAACAGGACAAAATAGATGAAATTAAAGAAAGAATAAATAATTTTGCTGATCCACAAATTAATGAAAATGAATCAATATCAATAATAGATATTGATTCGGAATTATTTTTTGATGATGTGGGTTGGTCAAGTTATAATCAACTTCAACGTTTTGCTCCATTCGGAAATGCGAATACGGAACCTAAATTTTTAATTAAAAATGTAGAGGTGGTAAATGCGCGGACAGTTGGTAGCGATGATAAACATCTTAAAATGGATATAAAATTATGGAATAATGATCGTAAATTAGCAAAGAATTTGAAGGCAATTGGTTTTGGCTTAGGCGAATGGGCTAATAATCTACAGACAGGCAATATTGTTAACTTGGTTTTTGAATTTACAGTTAATGAATGGAATAATTATCGCGATTTAGAACTTAGAATTATTGATTTAAAAGTTGCTACTTAAATGATTTTTATTGTATAATATATAACAATGAAAATAACTATAAATACAGATGGTGGCGCGCGCAAGAATCCTGGGCCAGCAGCGGTTGGTGTTGTTATCGCTAATGAGAATAGCGAAATTATTAAGAAATACGGCCAAGCTATTGGTAAGGCGACAAACAACGAAGCTGAATATCAGGCAGTTATTATAGCTCTTCAAAAAGCTAAACTTCTTTTTGGCAAGGAAAAATCAAAACAAATAGATGTGGAAATTAGGTTGGATAGCGAGTTGGTCGCAAAACAAATCAATCACGAATATAAATTAAAAGAAGAGCATATTCAAAAATTATTTATCATGGTATGGAATTTAATGATGGATTTTAATTCTGTAGTTTTTCATCATATACCAAGGGAAAGAAATAAAGAAGCTGACAAATTAGTGAACGAAGCATTAGACAATCAAAATAAAAATGTAAGTTTGTTCTAAATTTAAAAACCAACTTTATACAAGTTGGTTTTTAAATTGTAATCATCTCATAGTTCTTAGTAAATTAGTAAGCCGAATTCTGTTATACTATTTTGTCATTATCCGGTTTGACTGGATAATCTAGAAATAATATAGATGATCATCTATCTGGGATTGATATTACTATCAACCTCTAGCGAGCTACTTGTCTTACCCCACAATAGTGGGATAGTTTGCTCTTGCACCGGGCAGGGTTTGTCACGCTATTACGTTTCCGTAAAGCGAGAAGGGTCTTAATCCTTCACTTTTCATCCTTACCAAGTTTATGTCATTCTGAACGGAGCGAAGCGGAGTGAAGAATCTCGTAGAACTTGCCACGGGATTCTTCGGGCTTTGCCCTCAGAATGACGACTGGGCGGTTTTGTTTCTGTGACACTTTCCCTAGACTTTGCTTTAAACAATTTGTCTCGAGAACAAATTACTTAAAACTACTTCCGACGGATGTTATCCGTTGCCCTTTTTTTATGGTGTTCGGACTTTCCTCCCCGCACCACTTTTTTTGAAAAGTAGTGGAGGCAATCATCTTATTTACTAAGAACTAATTAAATTATATTACATATATTATTTTTGTCAAGTCATTGACCACGTAGTCTCAAATGAGTAATATGGCAGTATATGAAGAAGCCGGAACTTACTTTTACGGCGGCGTTGGTGCCATTAGATTTTATAATGTTGTTGGGGGCCGGTTTGGCCTCTTATTTTTTACGAACTAGTATATGGGTAGAGCAATATCGTCCAGTGCTTTTTTATTTGGATTTACCTTTCAGTCGTTATCTTATTTTAAATATTGGGTTTGCGTTATTTTTGTTAGTGGTTTTTGCTTTTGTTGGACTTTATAAGATAAAACCCATAAGATCGATTGTAGATGATTTTTTTAAAATTGTTATTGGTGTTTCGGCTGGGGTTTTTGTTTTAGTATTTTATATATTCTTACGTCGAGAATGGTTTAATTCTCGTTTTTTAATTTTATCTGGGTGGATAGCGGCTATTTTTTTAGTTACGTTTGGTCGTTTTTTGATGATTTGTTTTAAGAAATTTTTATTTAAAAAACATAAAATTAGAATCCAACCAGTTTTGGTAATAGGCGATGATAATATTAGTAGAAAGATAATTGATATTTTACAAAACAACTTAGGCTTGGGATATAAATTAGTGGCTAATTTGACAGAGCCGGATTTATACGAAATTAAAGCCAAAGTAAACGATCATGGTGTTGAAGAGATAATATTAGCTGATCTTAATTGGTCTAAAGAAAAAATTTTAGAGTTAGTTAGTTTTTGCGAAGAAAATCATATTATTTTTAAATTTGTGCCTAATTTATTTCAAACATTGACTATTAATAGTTTGGCAACAACATTAGGAACAGTGCCTTTGATAGAGATTAAACGGGCGGCGTTAGATGGCTGGGGAAGAATTATTAAACGACTTATTGATATTATTGGCGCTATATTTGCGATTATTATTTTTATGCCGATTATGATGGTAATTGCTTTTGCAGTAAAATGGGAATCGTTCGGTCCAATTATTTATAAAGATTATCGCTATGGTTATAAACAGAAGAAGTTTGTTTTTTATAAATTCAGATCTATGCGATCAGATCTATGTGATGGCGAATTTGGCACTGGTGCTGGTAATGAGATGCTTAAAAAATTAGAACAAGATCAAGTCAAGAATATACGCGGTGGTAGTCCTTTGCACAAAATTAAAAATGACCCGAGATTAACCAAGGTGGGTAATTTTATTAGAAAAACATCGTTAGATGAGTTGCCACAATTTTTTAGCGTTTTAATAGGTGATATGAGTTTAGTTGGCTATCGTCCGCATATGTCTTACGAAGTAGAAAAATATAATTATGAACAGCGCAAAATGTTTTGTACTAAACCAGGTATTACTGGATTGGCGCAAATTTCTGGTAGAAGCGATTTGGATTTTGATGAAGAAGTTAAATTGGATTTATACTATATTGAAAATTGGTCGTTCTGGTTGGATATAATTATTATGATAAAAACTCCGTTTGTTGCTTTATTCAAGACGCATCAATAAAAATATGAAAGTTGCTTTGGTTCACGATTATTTAACTCAATATGGAGGGGCAGAAAGAGTGCTGGATGTTTTTTGTGAAATATTTCCAGAAGCGCCAATTTATACTTTGCTTTGCGATAAAAAGAAAACAGGGTTAATCTTTGAATCTAAAAAAATTTATACTTCTTTTTTGCAAAAAATTCCTTTTATTAAAAATCATCACAGATCTTTTTTAATGTTGATGCCGTTTGCGGTGGAGCAGTTTGATTTGTCGCAATATGATTTGGTGGTTTCTGATTCAGCCAGTTATGCCAAGGGGGCGATAACATCTCCAAACACAAAACATATTTGTTATTGTCATACGCCAATTCGTTATGCATGGGATGATTCGCAAAAATATATTAACGAGTTTGGATATTCAAAATTGAGTCAAAAATTTATTCCTTTTTTTATGAACTATATTCGCATTTGGGACGAACAGGCAGCGGAAAGAGTTGATAAGTTTATCGCTAATTCAGACTTTGTTGCCGATAGAATTTTAAAATATTATCATCAAGAATCAGAAGTTATTTATCCGCCAATAAAAACAGATTTATTTTATATCGCTGATAAGATAGAAAATTATTTTTTAATGGTTGGACGGCTGTTGCCTTATAAGAAATTTGATTTAGCGATTGAAGTTTTTAATAAATTAGGATTGCCATTGAAAATTGTTGGTGATGGTCCTGAGCGAAAATATCTACAGAAAATAGCTAAGAAAAATATTGAATTTGTTGGTTTAGTTTCAGATAACAAATTAAGAGATTATTATGCGCATTGCCAAGCCTTTATCTTTCCGCAAGAAGAAGATTTCGGTATTACGGCGATAGAAGCAATGGCATCTGGACGACCAGTAATCGCTTATAAAGCAGGCGGGGCTTTAGAATTTATCAAAGAAAATATTACAGGTATGTTTTTTGAAAAACAGGAAGAAGATTGTTTAATAGAAACGATTAAAAGATTTGATGTTCATAATTTTAATCCACAGTTTATTCGCGCAGAAGCAAAGAAATTTGATAAAGAAATCTTTAAAAGCAGAATTAAAGAATTTATTGATAGGGAGTATAATAATTAAAGCCCCTTTATTGGGGCTCTAAGTTAGCAAGGTTTATTTTATTTATTAAAATAATTATTTAATAATTTTTTTGCCAATTCAGTAGGCATAACAACATATTTAGTAGACGTAAATTTGCTTATCTTTTCTATTGCTATTGGCAATCTGTTTTCTACACTGACATCGTTAGCATTAGATATAGTTTCTTTGACATCGAATAGTATTCCGGTAACGGTACAGGCGTCTATTTCTTGTTTATCGTTGCGTATTTCTTTGTCTGTTATAATTAATATACTCATTAGATAATTCTCCTTTTTATATAAATTAATATTAAGAGCAAATTCTATTTATTATATAATACAAATAAAATAATAGATTGTCAAGTTGTTATTAAAGGAAATAAATAAATGACGATTGGAATAGATATCAGAGTTTTAGCCAAGGGGACAAGAACGGGGGTAGAGGAATATACGATAAATCTTTTATCTCATCTTTTGCCTTTAGATAAAACTGTAAAATACAAATTATTTTATAATGCTTTTCATAAACCAATCTTAGATTACGATTGGTTAAATTTGGATAATGTGGAATTATGCAATTTTATAATTCCTAATCGCGCTTTCTTTGGAATGACACGATATTTAAATCAACCTAAGGTTGATAAATTATTGAAGGGTGTTGATGTATATTTCAATCCACATTTTTTTAATGCGCCAGTTTCAAAAGAATGTCGCAAGGTGGTAACTTTTCATGATTTGTCTTTCAAACGTTATCAATACTATTTTTCAAAAAGAAAAAGATTATGGCAAATTTTTTTAATGAATGCTAAACGCGAAGCACAGACGGCTGATAAAATTATTGCTGTTTCAGAATCAACTAAAAATGATTTAGTAAATCTATGTAAAATTAATTCAGATAAGATACAAGTAATTTATTCAGGAGTTGGTTTACAAAGGTTAGGTCTTTGTAAAAATAAAGGCTTAACCTTTGTAAAAAATAAATATAATTTGCCTGATGATTATGTTTTATACTTTGGCACCATTGAACCTCGTAAAAATATTATCGGCTTGATAAGGGCTTTTGAATTATTAAAAACCAAATATAATTTTCCAAATCTTAAATTGGTTTTAGCGGGATCAATGGGGTGGCTTTATGGTGATGTTATTAGAACAGCAAAAAAATCAACATATAGTCAAGATATTTTTTTTACTGGTTTTGTTGAGGAAACAGATAAACCATATTTATATAAATTAGCTGATTTATTTGTTTATCCGAGCTTTTTTGAAGGTTTTGGTTTTCCGCCATTGGAAGCAATGGCTTGTGGCGCGCCGGTAATTACATCAAATAATTCTTCTTTGCCCGAAGTTGTGGGTGATGCCGCTTTGATGGTAGATGCTTATAGATATGGCGATATGGCGTGGGGAATGAATGAGATTTTAACTAACCAACAGATTTATGACAGAATGATTAAAAAGGGCTTTGAACAGGTAAAAAAGTTTTCGTGGAAAAGGTGCGCCGAGAAAACATTAAAAACTTTATGCGAATAGGAATTGATGCTCGATTTTACGGGCCTAAAAAACAAAAAGGACTTGGTCGTTATCTACAGGAATTAATTACCGAGTTAGAAAAAATAGATACAAATAATGAGTTTGTTATTTTTTTGCGTTGTGAAAATTGGAACGACTATCAACCAATAAACAATAATTTCAGAAAAGTTTTGGCAGATTATCGTTGGTACACTTTTGCCGAACAAATTATGATGCCGATTAAAATTTGGCGAGAGGATATAGATTTAATGCATTTTCCTCATTTTAACATTCCGATTTTTTGCCCAACTAAATTTGTAGTTACAATTCATGACTTGATTTTAAAACATTTTCCAACACGACGCGCTTCAACGCTTGGGCCGATAATGTATAGGATTAAAAACTGGGGATATGAGATTACAATTTGGTTGGCGGTCAGGAGGTCGCAAAAAATCATTGCTGTTTCAGAATTTACCAAACGAGATATTTTGAATAACTTTAATGTTGCTGATAACAAAATTAAAGTTATTTATGAGGGGGTGTTATCTCCTGTCATTCCCACTCCCTTTGTCATTCCCGCTAAAGCGGGAATCCAGAATGTAGATTTACGCTTTTCCGCCAAAGGGCGGACATGGCGCGGGAATGACAAAGAAGAAGGTAGGAGTAACGAAATATACTTGCTTTATGTAGGCAATGCATATCCTCACAAAAATTTAGAAAGATTGATTTTGTCGTTTGATAAATTATCAGGTGATTATCCTGATTTAAAATTAGTTTTAGTTGGCGAATTAGATTATTTTTACAAACGGCTTCAGGAATATGTTTCAGGTTTTAATCCTAAGACCACAAATAATATAATTTTTACTGATCTCGTGTCGGACAATGAATTAAATAATTTATACAAAAATGCTTCTTTATATGTTTTTCCTTCAGAATACGAAGGGTTTGGGTTACCGCCCTTAGAGGCGATGTCTTGTGGCTTGCCAGTAGTTTCTTCTAATGCCAGTTGTTTGCCAGAAATTTTAGGTAATTCGGCAATTTATTTTAATCCGGTCAGTGTTGATGATATGGTCGACAAAATTAAAAAAGTTTTTAATAATAGAGCTATAAGAAAGGATTTAATCGAGAAAGGATATCAGCAAATTAAAAAATATAATTGGCAGAAAATGACAAAAGCAATAAGGAGGATCTATGCCGAAGAGAAGATATGAAATAGGTGAGAGATATAGGTATTAAAGATTAAATAAGTACTATATAGTATTAGCGATGGTTTCAGGATTTGGAGGTGCTTTATTGCTTGCGGTGAGTAATAATTCTATAATTCATATTGTTATATTTATTCT
The DNA here is from genome assembly GCA_043818835.1 of bacterium. Classification (GTDB taxonomy): domain Bacteria; phylum Patescibacteriota; class Minisyncoccia; order Portnoybacterales; family UBA2143; genus JBDRFK01. Next base: position 62,618 of record JBDRFK010000010.1, read on the forward strand.
TATAATTGCGTTGAATGATGACTAATTGTATTCTTAATTAGTTCTTAAACAATATAATATCATAATAAAATTTAAATCTTAAATGGGTCAAAAAAGCAGATTATAGACTAATCTGCTTTTTTATTTTTGTGTTTTTGTCCACAGGGTTTGTTCTATGGTATAATTAAAGTGAAAAAGTAAAGAATAATTATGCCGAGCTATTCCGTAAAAAATAAAAAAAGGCTTGTCTTTTCGGCGTTGTTTGATGTCCGTCCAACAACACAAGTTGGTGATTTAGATGTGGTAAAAATAAGACAATCTAAACGAATTTTGGATTTACGTGGTCTTAAAAATGCGCAAGAGGAAGAATTGCGACGTAAGGCGATAAGAATAGATTTAATTGAAGAACCAATAGATCCAAACAAAGGATTAAGCGCAGGTGATCAAATAATATTAGATCGCTTAGAAGCTGATATGGGCACAGATGAAACTGTGCAAAGAGTGTTTCAATTATCTAAGATAGAAGAATCAATAAATTCGCAGACACAACCAGCGCCAACACAAATACAAGAAGTTGCAAAAAAAACCTTTATTACACCTAAGCCCGAGGCAAATATAAAAAAAGAAATTCTTAAAGCAAAACCAAAGAAGCTAACATATCAAATTTCAGAAGAAGAATTAAATAATTTAGATAATGAGTTTGGATTTGAAACAAATAACAAAAGTACTATCAATAGGCCAGTTTTGGTTAATAGTGAAGAAGATGAGATTGTTTCGTCAGCTGTGGCTCCTCGCAATGACAGTGAAGGTGAGGGTGATAACGGAGAAAAGAATGCAGTAAAGGAATATTCTAACATACCTGCTATTGAACCAATTAGGAGTCCAATTTTAGTCAGTGATCAGTGTATAGAAAGATTGCCAACAAAAGAAGAAGTTCTGGCTGATTTAGAAAAAATAGATAATTTAGATATAATACTGAACGATGATCAAAATGTTTTAATAGAAGATAATAATGGGAAAGACTTTGTTGTTAGTGCTATTGTCGGCGACCAAAGCAGGATAAAGATAATTAAAAAGCAATTGGAATCAAAAAATATTTCTGATTTAGAAAAGATTTATTTTCAGGAAGATGGTAGAGATAGTGTATTGATGGATAAAAATATCTTTCAGAAACCGTCTCCAAGAATTAATAATGATCAGGATGAGGTATTTGAAGAAGAACCACAGAGTAAATTACAATGGAAAACTCAGTTGGCTAACCATAGTCAATCTTATTGGCCACGATCTTTGACAGGCTTTATAATTACGGGCATATTAGTGGCTTTAATAATTCCTGGGGCAACGCTGTTAAGTCGAGGATTGGCGATAAAAAGCGAGGTTGTTAATAACGGCGTGGCAGCTATCGGGAATTTAATAGCAGCCAAACATTCGGTTGAAGAAACTAATTGGGAGGTGGCTGAGAGAGATTTTGGTTTGGCGCATCAAAACTTTATTCAAGCTAATTCCGAAATTGGTAAATTAGGTAAAATAACATTGGGTATTTTGGAACATATGCCGGGCGGTTCTTTAGTTTCGTCTGGTAATCATCTGGTTGGTGTCGGAGAAAATCTGGCAGAGGCTGGTCAGAAATTATCTTCAGCGGTTGGTTTATTTTCTTTTGACACATGGCTAAGTGAAATTAATATTTCTGAAGAGGACGACAAAGATAACAAGACATTAGCAGTAAAAAATAATTCTCTTACTGATATTTTGAGTTCTGGTTATGGTAATTTGGAAGATGCTTTGGAAAATATTCATTTGGCTAATGATGAATTAAATAAGGTAGATGTTAATTCTTTACCTGTAGAAATGCAAGGAGAAGTGCTTTTATTGAAAGATAAATTGCCGGTTGTGGAAGAGTTATTGAACGGCGCGGTATCATATTCAAAAGTTCTATTAAAAATTATGGGGAATGACAATCCGCGTCAATATCTATTGTTGTTTCAGAACAACGGCGAGGCGCGAGCGACGGGTGGCTTTATCGGTACGTATGGGTTATTAAAAATTTATCAAGGTGAGATAAGGCAGCTTTTTATTGATGGTGTTTTTAATGCTGATGGGCAATTGCGAGAGAAAATTATTCCACCAAAACCAATACAAAAAATTAGCACGGCATGGTCAATGCATGATGCTAACTGGTTTGCCGATTTTCCAACTTCTGCAGAAACAGTGTCTTGGTTTTATGAAAAAACTGGTGGGCCGACAGTTGATGGTGTGCTCAGTTTTACGCCAATAGTTATAGAGCGTTTACTGGCTATAACTGGCGAGATTGCTATGCCCGAATATGATGTAATTTTAACGGCTGATAATTTTGTAGAGTTGATACAATACAAAGTAGAAATAGATTATGACAAAGAACTTAATCGTCCTAAAAAGATTTTGGCTGATTTTGCTCCTAAATTTATTGAAAGATTGAATCAATTGCCTAATGATAAACAAAAAGAAGTAATCAAGGTAATTATAGACTGTTTAGTCGAAAAGCATATAATGTTTTATTTTAAAGATAGTGATTTAGAAGAATTTACTGTTAATGAGGGTTGGGGTGGACAAGTTTTAGATGCTGATAAAGATTATCTTAGTGTTATATCATCCAATATTAATGGGTTTAAGACTGATAGAGTAATTAAGGAGACAATAAATCATCAGGCAGAAATTCAAGATGATGGTTCTATAATTGATACGGTGCAAATTACACGTAAGCACGAGGGTGGTGATTTGGAATATGATTGGTGGAATAGGGTTAATGCAAACTATCTAAGAGTTTATGTTCCTCTTGGCAGCGAACTAATTTCTGCTGAAGGTCATAGTTTAGAATCTTATAATTCACCGATTGACTATGAGGAAAATAATTTCAAAACATATCCATCACTGAGTCTGATAGAGGATACGCAAAAAACAGATAAAAAGACTGGGACACAAATATTTACTGAAAGTGGCAAAACAGTGTTTGCTAACTGGGCGTATGTTAGTCCTGGGGAAACTGTGGTTTTGACGTATAAATACAGATTGCCATTTAAAATTAACTTGACCAAATCGGCTGATAGTTATAGTTTGATAGCGCAGAAACAATCTGGAAGTTTAGGAAGTAATTTTAAATATTCTTTACGGTATCCAGCTGATTGGAATGTATCTTGGCAATATCCGAACGATTTAACGTTATCATCAGGAATTGTGAATTATGTTGGTGATCTTGCAAAGGACAAGTTTTTAGGTGTAACTTTTAGTTTTTAATTATCAATGATAAAAAAACTTCTTAATAATAAAATAAGCACTATTACTATGGCCGCTGTCGTTTTGGGAGCGGCTTCTTTTTTGAGTCGTCTTATTGGTCTTTTTAGAGATAGAATTCTATTGAATATGTTTGGTACGGGTAGAGAGTTGGATATATATTATGCCGCTTTTCGTATTCCAGATTTTGTTTACGCTTTTTTTATCTTAGGTGTTATCTCGGCAGGCTTTGTTCCTGTGTTCATTCATTATCTTCAAAAAGATAAAGAAAAATCGTGGTATTTGGCTAATAATATTTTGAATCTAATTGCTATTGTTTTAATAGTGGTTTGTTTAGTTTTAGTATTTTTTGTTCCTTATATTGTTCACTTGGTGGCACCCGGGTTTGAAAAAGAGAGCGCAGATATGACAATCAAATTGGCTCGGATTATGTTTTTAAGTCCGATATTTTTAGGCATCAGCGCTGTTTTCAGTGGGATTTTACAAAGCTTCCGTCGGTTTCTTATATATTCATTAGCGCCGATTATGTATAATTTGGGAATAATTTTTGGCGCATTATTTTTGGTAAAATATTTTGGTTTAATTGGTTTGGCTTACGGCGTCGTTCTGGGTGCTTTTTGTCATATGATGATTCAAATTCCGACAGCAATTTTTTGTGGGTATAAATGGCGTCCAATATTAAACTTAAAATTTGATGGATTGAAAAGAGTATTAAAGTTAATGCCACCACGGTTTTTGAGTTTGATTTTTTATCAAATTACTTTCTGGGTTTTTACGGCTATTGCGTCGTTATTGGCAGTGGGGAGCATAGTAATTTATAATACGGCTTATAATATTTTTAGTTTTCCATTAGGTATATTTGCCTTATCTTATGCAGTGGCGGCTTTTCCGAAATTGTCGGAAAGCGCACAAAAAAAAGATAAGCGAGAATATGTTCGGACTTTTTCGGCTACCGCACGACAAATATTGTTCTTTATTATTCCAGTTGCGGTTTTGTTTATTATCTTAAGATTACAAATAATTCAGGTGCTATTTTCTGGAGGTAAGTTTAGTTGGCAAGATACAATGCTGATTGGACAGACTTTGATGTATTTTTGTATTGGTCTTTTTGCAGAAGGTTTGGCTTTGTTTCTGTTGCGTGGGTTTTTTGCATGGGAAGACACAATAACGCCCTTTGTATTGGCGTTTATTACTATGGTAATTCGTATAGCCAGTGGTTGGTATCTGACCAGATTTTTTGGGGTTGCTGGTTTGTCTTTAGGATTTGCTATTGGTAGTATTTGTTTTTTTGTGTTGCTTTTAATTTGTTTAAGAAAAAAGGTGGGATTATTGGATGGTAAAAATATTTTTAATTCAGCAATTAGAATTGCTATTGCAACATTATTTGCGGGTGGCGTGTCATATTTTATATTAAATCTTTTGACTATAAAAATTCCGGCTATTGTTCCAATAATGATGCTTTTGAAAGGTGGTATCGCAGGCATTTTAGGTGTTATTATCTATTTTGTTTTTGCTTGGATTTTAAAAATTCCAGAATTTTATTTATTTGTTTCCTCTTTATCAAGAAAATTGTCTATAAAAAAACTTCCGCCACGACAGGAGATATAGAGTCCTCGTAGAGTACTCCACGAGGACTCTATTATGCATAGACTAATTATGCCATCTACGCTATTATTTCGAGAAAGAATTTTTACTATGTCATCCTGAGGCAGTAGCCGAAGGATCTCGTGGGAAAAACATAATCGTTGTTTGTCTACGGGATTGCCGAGATCCCTACTGGTCACTCGCAATGACAGAAGAAAGAGAGTTTTTTGGTTCACGTTGTGTGATTTAATTTATAACGAAATCGCCGCGGGCTTTGCCCGCGGCGAGATGTTTTACATATCAAGATTATTACATATATCTCCCAATAAGATATTTTGATTGTTAAGAAGAGTTATTATATCACATAGATTGTTCAAAATTTCTTGATGCTTGAAAAACATCCTGGCAAGGTTTGACAAAGTATTTCTGAAATTCGCTACTTTTGATATATCAGAAATCATAAACTTGTTATTCCCAATTTCAGATAATTTTAATGAATTATCTTTTTTATTTTCTGAAAACACAAACAAACAAGTGAATAATTTTGTTAAATTATCTAAGAACTTTGGTTGAATTTCTTTTTCGTGATCCAAGTCTTTATGGAGTAATATTCTTAGGAGCATGTCTATGCCGGCCTTATCTTCTTGAAATATTCCTTTGTCAAAAACAGGATAAATAGTAGTATTAATCTTTAAGGTAATCAGATCAAAGTGTCTATTAAAACCTCCTTTAATGATTGATTGTTCTTTAAAATGAAATTCACCTAAAAAGGAATTATTGTCTATAAGAATACTATCAATATTATCACTACCATTATAACTAAGAAAATTTACGAATGTTTTTTCTAACATATTTCTTATAGATAGTTTAGTTGCAATTTCAACTTCTGCTGGTATGTTTTTATGTTTTATCCAGTTAAAAATTTCTGTTAATTGTTTGAAACTTTTCAAATCTTCTCCGTCTAACAATAAAATATTTTTGTAAAATATTTTATCTATAATTACATTGCTTTCATTACCGACAATTTTAATAGCCATTCTATCCTCCTTATATATAAAAATGTTAAGTTGCAATTTATTTTAGAATAAAGTATGATTAGGTATATGTCAATGAAAAATATTAGGAATTTTTGTATCATTTCTCATATTGATCACGGGAAGTCAACTTTGGCTGACCGGCTTTTGGAATTGACTGGGACTGTTGAGAAGAGAAAAATGCAAAATCAAGTTTTGGATATGATGGATTTGGAAAGAGAGAAGGGGATTACGATTAAACTACAGCCAGCAAGGATGGAGTATCAACTGCCACGTCATTCTGAGGGAGCGAAGCGACCGAAGAATCTTGCGCTTATTCGGCGGGATTCTTCACTTTTAGCTCAGAATGACGGACAACAGGATGACAAATTCATTCTCAATTTAATTGATACACCGGGTCATGTTGATTTTACTTACGAAGTTTCAAGAAGTTTAGCAGCGGTGGAGGGCGCTGTTTTATTGGTGGATGCAACACAAGGAATACAGGCGCAGACATTGGCAAATCTGCATTTAGCGCAGAAGCAGGGTTTGGTGATTATTCCTGTGATCAACAAAATTGACGCGCCTGCGGCGCGCCCAGATGATATTGCTTTAGAAGTTGCGCAATTATTGGATATTGAACCAGACGGGATTATTAGAATATCAGCAAAAAATGGAATAAATATAGAACAAGTTGTTGAGGCAATAGTTGAAAAAATTCCAGCGCCAGAAGGTGATGAGAATCAACCATTGCAAGCCCTAATTTTTGATTCTAATTATGATTCTTATCAAGGTGTCATTGCTCATGTTCGTATTAAAAACGGGCAAGTAAAAAAAGACCAGAAAATTTTTATGAAAGCGTCGCAGGCTACTTCTGGTATTATTGGCATAGGAATTTTTAAACCACGACCTCAAGAGAAAGAAAATTTAACAGCGGGTGAGATTGGATATATTGCCACAGGATTAAAGGACATCAATATTTGTCGGGTGGGTGATACGATTACTTTGAATAATAATATAAAAGCATTGTCTGGATATCAAGAATCAAAACCGATGGTCTATGCTAGTTTTTTTCCTATTGATGGTGATGATTTTGATTTGTTGCATGATGCTTTAGGTAAACTGAAAATGAATGATGCGTCTTTGGATTTTGAATTAGAATCTTCTGATGCTTTGGGGCGTGGTTTTCGTTGTGGATTTTTAGGCTTGTTACATTTAGAAATTATCGGCGAGCGACTACGTCGTGAATATGATTTAAATTTAGTTATAACAGCGCCTTCGGTATATTATCGTTATACTGATAAATCTAAAACAGGTATGGAAGAGCCGTGGGTAAAATTGGAAGTTGTTTCTTCTAATGAATATTTAGGAGCAGTAATGAAATTATTAACAGAAGCGGAAGGAGAATATGTTAATACGGAATATTTAAATCCAGAAAAAGTATTACTGACCTATAAAGCGCCATTGCGCGAAATTATGACTGATTTTTATGATAAATTAAAAAGCGCTACATCGGGCTATGCTTCTTTAGCTTATCAATTAGACAATTATCGTGAAGCAGATTTGGTTAAGCTGGATATTGTAGTGGCTGGGGAAAAGGTAGAAGCTTTTTCCAGATTTGTGGCGCGCAATAAATCTTATCGTGAAGCAAAATTATTAGTCGAAAAACTAAAAGATTTAATTCCTTCTCATCAATTCAGTATTCCAATTCAAGGTATGGTGGGCAGTAAGGTGATTGCTCGTGAGACAATTAAAGCGTTTAGAAAAGATGTTATTGCTGGTCTTTATGGTGGTGACTATACACGCAAAAGAAAACAATTAGAAAAGCAGAAAAAAGGTAAGAAACGATTAAAACAATTCGGCAAAGTTTCTATTCCGCAAGAAGTATTTTTAAAGGCTTTAAAAAAATAAAACCCCTTTTTGGGGTTTTGTTTAATTGATTGCCTTTCGGCGCCTTGTCGCTATATATTTTCAAATTTAAGGAGGATTGAAAATAAATTAAGATAAAAGAGAAACAACAGAAACGACGGGCGCCGAAAGGCAATATTTTATATAAATACTTCTTATCCTGATTATATACAAAGCAATAATTTTGTCAACTCCATATAAAAGGATACTCAATATTTATTGCAATAGGGCTGTTTTTAAAATACAATTATAGTGTAGTGGGGATTCTATTAGAAAAAGAAAGGTGTTGCTAAAAAGGCTACCATTCCGATAGCAACTAAGGTCACGACGATTATTGTTATTATACGCATAACAATTTTACGATTCATAGGTTTTATAGTCATTCTTAATTAATATCTAAATAAATATTATCACAAATAGTTTAATGGCTCAATCAAATAAAAAAACTATAAGGAAAATTCTTGGTTCAAAAACTTTTTTAGTTTTAATTTTATTTGCATTGATTGGAATAGTGTTAAGTGTAGGACGGGAAAGTTATAATAAATATCAATTAACCAAAGAAATAAATAAGTTAAAAGGTGATATCGAAAAAATAGAAGGGCGGAATAGCCAGCTTGCCGATTTGATGGACTATTTCTCAGAAGATTCTTTTTTAGAGAAAGAGGCTAAGGTTAAGTTGAATTTACAAAAGCCGGGTGAGAAAGTAGTTATATTCTCAGATGTCTATAGTGACGATGTAACGGATAGTGTTAATTCTCAGGAGGCGATAGATAATTCTGATAATCAAGATAACAATGACCGATTGGCAAATTGTTGGAAATGGTGGGAATATTTCTTTAATCCGCCTCTGGAGGATTAGAATGTCGCGAGTGTAGTATAGTGGCAGTATGCGACCTTCCCAAGGTTGAGACGAGGGTTCGATTCCCTTCACTCGCTCTAGGACTGCCAACATAGCTCAGGGGTAGAGCAACTCTTTCGTAAAGAGTAGGTCGGGGGTTCAAATCCCTCTGTTGGCTCTGGTAAGTATTTTGTCTATTTCTAAAACTGTGTTAAAATATTTATGAAAGAATTAAAAAACAAATTAATTGGAAAATACGATAAGAATAAAGCTATTGTGTCTATTTATGCTGGAGCGGGTGGGGCAGATGCGCAGGACTGGGCGGAAATATTGTTGAGGATGTATCTTAGGTATGCTCAAAAAAATAACTGGTCAGCCAAGGTATTGCAAATTAAAGAGGGTAAAGAGGCGGGGATAAAAAATGTGACCTTGTCTATCAATGAGCCATACACTTATGGATATTTGAAAGGTGAGACAGGTGTGCATCGTTTGGTAAGAATTTCTCCATTCAGTTCTGCTAAGTTACGTCATACTTCTTTTGCGATGGTTGATATTTTACCAGAACTTGGAGATATGGGGGAAATAAAAATAGATCCACAAGATTTAAGAGTTGATACCTATAGGGCCAGTGGTCCGGGTGGGCAGTATGTTAATAAGACAGAATCGGCAGTAAGAATTACACATTTTCCAACGGGCGTTGTTGTTGCTTGTCAAAGTGAGCGTTTGCAGGGAGAAAATAAGAAACAAGCAATGAAATTGCTTTATGCTAAATTGCATCAACTTTTATTAAAAAGTAAAGAGAAAGAGATTAGTAAATTGAAAGGCGATGCTGTGTCAATTGAATGGGGGAATCAAATTCGTTCTTATGTTCTACATCCTTATCAGATGATCAAAGACCATCGTACAGGCGTAAAAAGTTCCAGTCCTGATAAGGTATTAGATGGTGATTTAGATAAGTTTATTGAAGCAGAAATTAAAAATATTTAAGTGCTTAATTAGCTATTTTATGATACGTTTTAAACAAGTTTCAAAAATATATCCTCCCAATTGTCATGCTTTAGAGGATATAAATTTAATAATTAAAAGAAGAGAGTTTGTTTCTATTGCTGGCAAATCAGGTGCTGGCAAATCAACTTTAATTAAATTATTAATTCGTGAAGAAGCTCCATCAGTGGGTCAAGTTTTTTGGGATAAACAAAATATTCACCATTTATCTGATAAAGAAATACCACATTGGCGCCGACAGATAGGAATTATATTTCAAGATTTTAAATTATTGCCTAACAAGAATGCCTATGAGAATATTGCTTTTGCAATGGAAGTTGGTGGTTGGGCTGACGAAGATATTGAACGTGATGTTCCGCAACTATTAAAACTTGTTGGTCTTGAAGAAAAAATGAATAACTTTCCAAATCAGCTTTCTGGTGGAGAACAACAGCGTGTGGCAATCGCGCGAGCCTTGGCTCATCGTCCAGAAATATTAATTGCTGATGAACCGACAGGTAATTTAGATATTCATCATACATGGGATATTATCCGTCTTCTAATGAAAATTAATGAACTAGGAACAACTGTAATTCTTTCAACTCATAATGTTGATGTGATAAATGGATTAGAGCGACGTGTGGTCACCATGGAAAATGGTAAAATAATTAAAGACGAAGTCAAAGGAGAATATAATATATAAATATTATGAAAAATAAATTAGCAACTTCTATTATAAGAGTTTCTAAGGCGGGTTGTACAAATTTTTGGCGGAATAAGTGGCTGTCGGTGGCAGCTATCGCTATGATGTTTTTAACTATTTTAACGATTGTCGGTTTATTGATGACCAATGTCTTAGTAAATTCGTTTGCTGCTAGTTTAGAGGATAAAATAGACATTAGTGTTTATTTTAATCTAGAAGCTTCAGAGGAGAAAATTTTAGAGACAAAAAAAGATTTGGCAAAACTTAGCGAGGTGCGTAATGTGGAATATATTTCTTCAGAAGAAGCATATAATCGTTTTAAGGAGAAACATAAAGAAAATTCTGTTTTAATGCAAAGTCTGCAGGAGGTGGGTGATAATCCGCTTAAGCCGAGTTTAAATATTCAAGCGCAAAGTGCTTCTCAATATAATATTATTGCCAGTTTCTTTGATAAAGATAAATATCAGGAGATTGTGGATAAAATAAATTATCAGGAAAATGAAATTATTATCAATCGTTTATCTTCTATGACTACTACTATTCGTAAATTTGGTTTTATTTTCTTATTGTCTCTGGCGATAATCGCTGTCTTTGTAACCTTTAATACTATTCGGTTGGCAATTTATAGTTCGCGTAAGGAAATTAAGGTAATGAAATTAGTTGGTGCCAGTAATTGGTTTGTTCGTGGGCCGTTCATTATTGAAGGCGCATTATATGGTTTAATAGCGGCATTATTAGTTACAGTTGTTTTAACGCCGTTTTTATGGTATCTTTCACCAAAGATTACTTCTTATGTTGTAGAAATTAATCTTTTTCAATTTTTTAAGCAAAACTTTATTAGTTTGCTTTTGCTTCAGGTTGGTGTTGGTATGTCGTTGGGTATGGCTAGTAGTTTTACATCTATTAGGCGGTATTTAGATGTTTAAAGAAATATAAAATGTCTGTAAAGAAAATTTTATCATACGTGTTGGGTGTTATTGGTATTTTGTTGATTCCAAATTCTTTGGGAGTCTCTTTTTGTTATGTTTTTTCTTTGTATGACAATCAATGTTCGCCAGAAATTATTAGATTATTCTTAATCATTGGATTGGTATTTATAGGTGTTGCAATTTTCTTGTTCCTTTGGGATGAGATTGAAAGATTTATAAAGAAATAAATTATTGCCGGGTCGTCTAACGGTAGGACGACAGATTCTGGCTCTGTTAATCGGGGTTCGATTCCCTGCCCGGCAGCCACAAGACTTTTTTATCGAGGGACCGAGAGCACTAATTTAAGCCATTTTATGCTATGGAAAATAAGATAAGAACAATTTGTATATTTGGGGATAGTATTACTTGGGGAGCATACGATCCAGAAAATGGAGGATGGGCTAATTTACTTCGTAATGATTTAGAGTCAAAAGATATTCATGTTTATAATTGTGGCGTTTCCGGCGATAATACAGATGACCTCTTGAAGAGATTTAAGGTTGAATCTGAAGCGCGTGAACCAGACGCCGTTATGTTTGCTATTGGTATTAATGACTCACAATATACGGGTGAAAGACAAAATTCACGAGTCCCTAAAGAAAAGTTTATCAGCAATCTTGAAAAATTAATTTCCCAGACAAAAGAAACAACTGATAAAATTATTTTTGTAGGCCTTAATCATGTTGAAGAA